>DASYHQ010000056.1 GCA_035998445.1 Tepidisphaeraceae bacterium
TTCCCGCGCTACCTTCGGATCTCGCGGCTCCATTCGGATCTGCACGCACACGTATGGGAACGTGAAGATGAAGACGCTTGCAATGCCGATCGCCAGCCCCAGCACACCCCCGACCAGTGCCCACCCGATGCCGTATTGCCATCCCGTCGCGGCTCCGACCACAGAGCCGAGCGCCGTGCAGACGAGGATGCTGGCATAGAACAGGTTCATCGCCCCCGCAGCATAACGGACCGACGTTCAATGGCCGGCCCGGCACCGACCAAACCTAAGACAACGAGGACCGTTCCGCCGGGCCGGTCCATTCCAGCGGCTGGTTATTCGGCTGCCGAGCGGCCGTCGACTTTGAGCAGAAATGGTTTGCCAGATTCGCGCGGCCGCCAACCATAGGACAACGCGGCTCGGACCAGTCGTTCTGCATCTTTCGGGCTAACGGGCCGCTTCAGCGTTCGGCCCATGTAGAACTTCGACTCCTGCTCGGGAACTCGCTCGCCGAACAATCCGGTGACACAAAGGCGCGAGCCGTTCTTCTCGGCATGCTGGACGATGAGGGACAGCGCGACGCGACCATTCGTATCGCTCGCGGCTTCGGAAACGACGTACCGGAACCGTTCGCCGTCGATCGTGAGGTTGTTACTGCCCGTGTGTTTGAGCACCGATGCCTCAGCCGACTAACGGACAGACATTCACTGGCCGGCCCGGCGCCGACCACGCTTGCGGATCACGAGGACCGTTCTGCCGGGCCGGTCCAGTGCAATAGGCGAGGAAAAGGGACATCCAGAATATCCACACAGGATCGTTGACGGGCCAACACCGCGAACGGATATTCTGGATGTCCCCTTTTCTGGTCCGTCCGAATCAAAGACTCCCGACCCCTTATCTATCACCCGACCCCTTATCTATCACCCCTCACCCTGGATGTCCCCTTTTCCTCACCCTGCAGCTGGTGGCGATTCGACGACTGGGAATCCTTTGCCAGCCGACCGCCGCCGCCGCCGCAGCAATTTGATCACGAGCCAAGTGACGCAGACGATGATTGAAACTGCCATCGGGAAGACGATGGATACGCCGTTGAGGATGAAGTTGTACCGGCCCACGAGCAGCGTGACTTCAGGCGTTTGATCCCCGTACGAGATGTCGAACGAGAACCATTTCGGTTGCCCCGCGTCCCATTCAACCGACGGGCGCAATACCCAGACCGCGACCAGCAGCAGAAACAGAACGGCGGCTATGGCCGCAATTGCATCCAAGGCGCGACGGAGCATCGGAGCTTCCCTCTGCAAGCTAACGGATCGACGTTCAGCGGCCGGGCGGGCACCGGACGCACTATCAAACCACGAGGACCGCGACGCCCGCCCGGTCCGCTGCAATGGGTGGTTATCTGCCGGCCGGGCCGCCGAAAGTCTGGTTGAACGAGCCTGCCATGACCATGTCTCTTGTGAGCAGAAGACAACCGAGGCCCACGCACATGACGAACAGGTGGGACAGCGTCGTCACGACGCGAGATTGGAGTCGCGTTTGAACGGCGACACAAGCCGCCGCGACGGAGATCGGCACGACCGCAAATACGAGCGCCGGGGTCGCGAGCAGCGCCCGCATGCCGAGCGGCAGCAAGTGTGTCTTGCCCCGTGTCAGCATCTCTACGCGGCCCTGAGACTGCCACAGCTGCCAGCACACGGCGCAGGCAATTATTGTTGCAGCCACCAGCGCTGCCCAACTCAGCCAATGGAGAAACCGCTCTTCCACTTCAGTAACACGTTCGATGCTCACAGGCCTCCCCGGCAGATAACTAGTGATTGACCTGACCGGCGCGCGCCGAACATCGTGCCGCGGTCGGCTATTAGGCGCACGCGGCAACTGGCGGTCAAGCGGGGGGTTAGGGGCGGGTGGCATGGCCACGCAGTGGGGGGTCGCGGGAGCGTCGGGTCGAGGTCCCGCGTGGCCATGTCCTTCCTGCTGACCTCAGGCATGGCCACGCTCGGACGGCCTCGTCCGACTGACGCCAAACGCAGGCGTGGCCATGGCACCCGGCGGTCACGCCAGTTCCGCCTCCGGTAAGACGAAGGTGACGCACATCGAATCCGAGTAATCGATCTGCGTCACCTTTTCCCTCCGCGTCACCTTTTCCGTCTCCGACGATCTCCCGAGCGCGTGGCCATGCCACCCGCCGACTAGACGTCCGTCATCGGAGACGGCGCGTCCGTCATCGGAGACGGCGCGTCCGTCATGGGGGTTATTCGGACGTGGGGTGCGGCGGATCAGGCGTGATGTGCGAATAATGCGGGTGGGACGTGGACGCGGGGCGGCGGGGTGTGCGGGCGAGGAAAAGGGGACATCCAGGGCGAGACGTACTCGAGCGATCCGGGCGACTGGGAATTCGCCGGCGCCGCCACGCGGGCGAACTTCACGTTCACGCTGCCCGAGGGCATCGCGCCCGGCACGACCGTGTGGACGTGCGCCGCATGGGTGAGCCGCCGCCAGCAGGCGGGGATGCTCAGTTTGCCGGCATCCACCCGCGTGCAGTTCGGCGGCGTGCAGAAGGCGGCGTGAGGGCGTGACGATTACCGTGCCACCGTGACGCGTGAGCCAGTTGCCACAGGTCGCGGTACGCCGAGACCTGTGGCCTTCGTCTTTGTCCGGCGAATTAGCCACAGGTCTGCGAGTACGCCGACCTGTGGCACCCGGCTGGAAGCTAGCGGTCGCGCAAGAGCAATGGCAGCACAATCGCACCAAGCCCAAAAAAGACGAGGGCGAAGCAATCGATATCCTCTTGGAACTTCATGGCGTCCCCGGCAAACGTTGCGGAGATGCCCGCGCATGAGAAGAAGACCGCGTAGGGCAAGAAGTTGATCCGACTTCGGGAAGGTCGCGGGTTCGGCGATTCGTAATCGAGCGGGTTACGCTGCATAACAGACATCTCGTGCGCACAGTAAACGCTTTCCACGGCGAGCGGCCGGGTGCCACGGTACGGTACTCCGTGCCGTGCTTGGGGTCGATGGCACGTCGCGCACGGCACGGCGAGTACGCCGTACCGTGGCACCCGGCCGAGACCTGTGGCACCTGGCAGGCGGTCACTGGTCGGCGTTGGCGATGGGGTGGACGTTCTGCACCTCAAACGCCCGGCGCTCCGCGACGGGCGGGCGGTCCACGAAGACGGCTGCGACGAGGGCGCCGATCCCCATGGCGTGGAGGATCGCGAGCCCGTAAGAGACCATCACAACCGTCTGGCCTTGGATGCCGGCAACGGTGCTCAAGTACGCGCTCAGGGCCGGGCCCGCCCATCCGCATACGAGCATCAGCCCCAGCCCAATCGCGGCAAGGGCCGCCGCGCGCGGCGCACGCCGCCGCCACCTCGCTGCGAGAATGATCCCGCCGATGAGGACGACGAGTTGAAGCGCGATCGCCAGGTATGCCAGGATGGCGAACAGGTACGATTGCATGAGGACCCGTCCGATCAGCGAGAGGGTTGACGCATCTGCGCCGCACCGCCGTTGATTATCCCGTGCGCGTTCCATGCGACGGAAGGCACGGGCGGGCAAGCCGCCCGTGGCACCCAGGTTGAACGCGTTCCGGTGCTGGTTAATCCAGCAGGTTCAGCGTGCTGAACTCGCCGCTTTCGAGGAACTCCAAGGACGCCCCGCCGCCGGGAGGCATAAAGGGGTCGGGAGTCATTGTTCCACCGCATTAAAGACTCCCGCCCCCTTTATCTCCCCGTGCCGACTTGTGGCACCCGGCTACTTGACCATAAGTCGGTACCAAGCCACGTACAACCCGCGCGCCACGATCAAGCCGAGACCGATGCAGAACAAGAACGCAGCCCACCAAACCGCAGTAAATGTGGTGACGCGAATCGTCGCGATTTGGCCGCCGTGCTTCAGGTGGCGGGCCACATCGGGGAAAATCATGGTGGCGACCACATCGGCAAAGTCGCGGCCAACGTAGCAGAAGACCACCATAGACAGGATGAGGAACGCAAAGCCGACGACGTCGTCGGAGGACTTGGTTGGTTCGGGAGTACGTTCCATCACATCAACCCTGCAAATCAAGGCGATAGGCGAGGACGCCACGTCGCCCGGCTTCACTAGTCCAGTAAATTCAACGTGCTGAACTCGCCGCTTTCGAGGAACTCCAGGCTCGCCCCGCCGCCGGTCGAGACGTGGCTGACTTTTTCGCTGAGGCCCAGTTGTTCGACGGCGGCGGCGGAATCGCCGCCACCGATGATGGTGATGGCGCCGTTCTTCGTCGCGGCGGCGCAGGCTTGGGCGACGGCCTTGGTGCCGGCGGCGAAGGGCTTTTTCTCGAAGACGCCCATGGGGCCGTTCCAGATGACCGTCTTGGCGCGGGCGATCTCGGCGGCGTACAGGGCGGCGGTCTTGGGGCCGATGTCGAAGCCTTCCATGTCAGAGGGGATGTTGCCCTCGACGATGCGCGTGACGGCGTCGTCGGACATCTTGTCGGAAATGACGGTGTCGACGGGGAGCTTGATCTTGCCGGCGGCCTTGGCGAGCAGTTCCTTGGCGAGGTCGACTTTGTCCTTCTCGACGAGGCTCTTGCCGACTTCCTTGCCCTGGGCCAGGAAGAAGGTGTAGGCCATCGCGCCGCCAATGAGCAGCGTGTCGGCCTTGGACAACAGGTTTTCGATGACGGCGATCTTATCGCTGACCTTGGCGCCGCCCATGATGGCGACGAAGGGCTTTTGCGGGGTGGTGATGGCTTCGCCGAGGAACTTGAGTTCCTTTTGGATGAGGAAGCCGATGACGCGCGGGCGGCCGGTGAGGGCCTGGGGGACGCCGAACGTGCTGGCGTGCTCGCGGTGGGCGGTGCCGAAGGCGTCGTTGACGTAGACGTCGGCCAGCTTGGCCAACTGGGCGGCGAACTCGGGGTCGTTCTTCTCTTCCTGCTTGTAGAAGCGCAAATTCTCGAGCAGCGCGACCTCGCCATCGCCTAGGCCGGCGACGGTCTTCTCGACGTCGGCGCCGATGCAATCATTGGTGAAGTGGACGGGCTTGCCCAGCAGCTTGGCCAATCGCTCGGCGGCGGGCTTCAGGGAGAACTTGGGCTCGGGGCCACCCTTGGGCCGGCCGAGGTGGCTCATCAGAATGAGGCGGCCGCCGCGGTCGAGGACGTTCTTAATGGTCGGCAGCGCCTGGGCGATGCGGCGATCGTCGGTGATCTGGCCGTTCTCCAGCGGGACGTTGAAGTCCACCCGCATCAGCACCCGCTTGCCCTTCACATCCACATCCGCAACAGTTTTCTTTGCCATTTTGATATCTCCGAGAGTGTTTTACCTAAGCGCGGCGATGCTACGGGGCGGGCGGGGCAAGTCAAGTTAAGGCGGGGTGAGGATGGGGTGAAGGGGTGAAAGTGGAAATCGCCTTGTCACCGCTTCACCTTGCCCCTATCTCTCCGCGACGCGCTGAACGACAATGGTCGCAACAGGAGCAGACATGGCGACTCTCGATGAATTGCTGCCGTTGATCGATGCGCTGTCGGCCGATGAGAAGCGGGCGCTGGCGGAACATTTGTCGCGCACGGCCGCGGGAAAGCCGGCGGAGAAGGCGCCGGCGAAGAAACGCGTCATTACGCATCCCAGCGGGCGGGGTGGTGCGCCGATGGCGCGGATCGTGATGCCGAACAAGCGGCCGGGGAAGTAACAGGTTGGGGCGGCTTCATCGGGTTCCCTCTCCCTCCGGGCGAAGGTCAGGGTGAGGGCGGGTGTTGCGGGAGAGCGTCGACTAAGCACGCGTTGTCCCACGTTCGGGTCCTCACCCCGGCCCTCTCCCGGCGGGATAGGGAGAGACTTGCGGACCAAGTAAAAGTTCACCTGCATTCCTTCGTGTCCGCCTTTGCGTTCTTCGCGCCTTTGTGGCTCCCTGTAATTGGGTCGCGGCTCCGCCGCGTGGCAAAGACAGAAGACAGAAGAGACACAGGCAAGAATGCCTGTGCCACAGAAGAGAGGCAGAGAGAATACGGGGGAAACGAAGACGGGGGGAGAGACAGGCAGGAATGCCTGTCCTACAGAAGAGGTGGTTCGACAGGGTCGGACCGCCTTCCCCCTCCGCACTCCGCAATCCCCCCTCCACTTCCACCGTTCCTTCCCCTCCGCCGCCGTCGGGCTTAAACTTCAGGCATGGACCCCCTGCTAGACACGCTGAAGTACGATGCGAACGGCCTGATCCCCGCGATCATCCAGGATCACGCGACCGGCCAGGTGCTGATGTTCGCGTTTATGAACCGCGTTTCGCTCGAGAAGACGATCGAGACCGGCCAGACGCACTTCTTCTCGCGCAGCCGAAACAAGCTGTGGCTGAAGGGCGAAAGCAGCGGCCACACGCAGGACGTGAAGTCGATCGCGACCGATTGCGATAAGGACGTCGTCCTGATTAAGGTCGAACAGCACGGGGCGGCGTGCCACGACGGGTACTACTCCTGCTTCTATCGCCAGCATGAGAAAGAGGGCGATTGGAAGATCATTGGCACGAAGGTGTTCGACCCGGAGAAGGTGTATACGAAGTAAGGGCGCGACCCTCCGGCCCCTCTCCCGGTACTCCGGGAGAGGCTGGGTGAGGGTGATTCGAATGACTAGCGAAACAAGAATGACCAATGACAAAATCCGAATGACCAATGAATGACCAAGCACCAATGTCCAGATGAAAACCGCGTTCATCGGTCATTGGTCATTGGGGCTTGATTGGTCATTCGGGTTTGGTCATTGGTCATTTATCGGCACCCCCTCACCCATGTCTTCCTCCGCCGATTCCAACCACGACCTGCCGCTTGCCGCCGGCCGCGATGGGGCGTCGCTGGTGTTGCCGTGGCTGACGGCGGCGTGGTTGGTGTCAATCGTGTTCGGCGCGGTGCTGCTGCCGCTCGTCGGTTCGCCGGCGGGCAACGAGATGACGCTCGACCGGGCGTTGTTCGTCGCCACCAACGCCGCCACGCTGACCGGGTTCGGTGGCGCGGGGATGGATACGCTGAACGTCATCGGCCGCAACGTGCTGCTGATGCTGACGGCCGGGGGCACGATCTACACGCTGACCGTCGGTGGCACGCTGCTGTCTCGCATCCTGCGCCTGCCGTACACCGCGTGGGACCTCTTCTGGGTCGCCGCGATGGCGGTTGGGGCGATCTTCCTGCTGGTGACGATCGCCACCCCCAGCCGATCGGTCGAGCTGATGCAACAGCTGTCGCTCGGCGGTTTAGGTAACTCTGGATTGATCGTCGGTGGGCGGCCACCCGCGGTCGACCGGCCGATCGTTCACCTTATCGTATTGCCGCTGGCGGTACTTGGCGGCCTTGGTTTGCCGGTGCTGCTGAACTTATGGCACGCACTGCGCCGCCGCGAGGCGGTTCACCCGTACGTAAGTCTCGTGTTGCGCCTGACGGCCGGCGCGTACCTGCTGGGCTTTGCGATCATCTTCGCCTGCCACCTGCTCGACGGGCGGATGGGCACGTCGATGGTCGTGTCGTCGTCGGTGGCGTCGCTGGACGCGCGATCGCTGGGGATGGGGTTCGAGTCGATCTCGAATTGGCCGCGGACGGTGCCATGGGTGCTCATGCCACTGATGATCCTCGGCGCAGCGCCCGGCGGCACCGCCGGTGGCATCACGCTGCT
Organism: Tepidisphaeraceae bacterium; assembly: GCA_035998445.1. Classification (NCBI taxonomy): domain Bacteria; kingdom Pseudomonadati; phylum Planctomycetota; class Phycisphaerae; order Tepidisphaerales; family Tepidisphaeraceae; species Tepidisphaeraceae bacterium. The sequence goes on from DASYHQ010000056.1 coordinate 7,613, forward strand.
GGCGCCGGTGCTGCTGTGGATTGGCCTGCGTCGCACGTTCTCCGGCGAGTCAGCCGGGCGAGCATTCGGCATCGCCTGCGTGTGGCTGGTGATCTATACCGTCGCCCTCAGTCTGACGACGCTCGGCCTGGTCGCGACCACGCCGCAGGTCGGGGGCGATCGATTGCTGTTCATGGCCGTCAGCGCCGTGGGCACGGTTGGGCTGTCACACGAACCGGTTTCGATCGTCGGCCCGCCGCTGCACGTGCTGACCCTGGCGATGCTGTTCGGACGATTGGCGCCGTTAGCGGTGATGGCTTGGCTGGATGATCGCGATTGATGTGCGGCTTGGGGTCGCGGCGTACGCCCTCCACCCGTGGCATGGGCGTCTCGCCCATGCATGTGGCTGGAACGAGTGTCGCTATTGATAGCAAATAGCGCCAACGAAGCGGCAACTAACTAAACAAGTCTTTCGGCCTCAACGCGGTCATGGGCGAGACGCCCATGCTACGTTCGGATGCGGATCAACCGATCTACTCGCGGGGCGACAGGTCGTACACGAAGTACGCATCGCCCGGGGCCGTGAAGACCGGCTTCCCACCCAACGCTTCATCGAACGATCGCGTCGTCACGATATACCGCGCGCCCCATTTCTCCGCGGTCGCCCGCAGATATTCCGGCGGCAGGTCGTTGTAGATCCGCCGGATCTCACGCAGCGTCGCGGGCATGGGCGTGGACAGCGTGCGCAAATCGTCCAGATCCAGCACGCTTTCCAGCCGATCGCGCCATTGCGGCAGTTCGGTCGACAGTTGCGGCACGCCCTTGAAGTTCACCACGATCGCCCGCCGGGCAGCCAGGCGGAACGTCTCCTCGTCCGGCGGCACCAGGAAGACCGCATCGGGTGGCGTGCGCTTACGCGCCCAAGCCGTCACGGCGTTCATGCCCGCGTCGGGCCGGGGAATCAGCAGGCCATAATTCTCCGGCGACCAGCCGAACAGCGTCAGCGATCCCAGCGCCAGCAACGCCGCCCCGTACACTTGCTGCCGGCGATAGATGTAGCGGTCGACCAAGATGGTGAGGAACGGGATAAGCGACAGCCCACACGCGATCACCATCGGCCGGGCGTTCAGCGTCTGGAAGAACGGATCGTCGATCAGGAACCGCTGGCCGTCGGTGAACCGCAGCGTCGCGTAGATCAGTCCCGCCGGCAGCGCCAGCGCGACGAGCGGCCGCGACAGTGCCCACAGCGGGCGCACGTGGCTGATCCAGATCGCCACCGCGATGCACAAAAACAGCTGCGGGTAGATGCTGAAGCGGAAGAGGCTCATCTGCACTAGCCGCTCGTCGATGAACGTCCAACCGGCGAAGTAGAACGCCGCGCCCAAGATCGCCAGGAACAAAATCGTCAACCGCGTGCCGCGCAGCCAGGTAATCGGCACCACCCCGACCGCCCGCCCCACCTGTGTCGCGCGCCACGCCGCCCACATCGCCGGCAGGATCGGCCAGGCGCAGGCGATCCACATCGCCTTTGGCCAGCTTAGCGGGTCGTAGTGATGCGGGTGGCGCAGGTGGACGTACAGGTCCAGGAACTCCTGCAGCGGCAGCTTCGCGCCCGTCTGCGGCATCGCCCGCAGAGCCAGCAGGATGCTGACGCCCGCCGGGACCAGCGCGACGAGGGTGGAGAAGATCTTCGTCCAGTTCAACGATTGGAAGACGACCGGATCGTGTACCGGTTCCAGCCGGCCGCGGAGGGTGTCCCAGGCGTCCCAGAACAGAATGGCGAGCCAGATCACCGGCGCGACCACCGCATAGTTCAGGTGAAACGCCGCCGCGATGCCAAACCCCACCGCTGCGGCCATAGGCCGGTTCAGCAGCCACAGCAGGATGCCCCACAGCAGCGCGACGCTGGAGATGTTGCTCGGCAGAAACGCGCTGTCCTGCAAAAACCCGTACGCCCCCAACGCCGCCCCACCGCCCGAAGCGTAAACGAACAGCACCGACAGCATGTACGCGAATCGCCCACCCCCTGCCCGGCGGGTCAGCAGGAACCACGCCGTGTGCAATAGCACGACCAGCCCGAGGTAGCCGAGGAGGAACGCCGTCTGAATGTTCGACCACAGCAGGCGCGTCAGCAGGCCGAACAGCGCATGGTATTGAAACGTCTCGGTGGTGAACCAGTCGTTGGCCAGCGTCGACCGGTTCATCTTGTGCAGGCCGTCGAGCAGGTAGACCGTGTGATTGCTCAGCCCGAACTGGTAGTACCCCAGCACCAGCGTCACCACGACACCGTACGCGATAGCGAACCCATCGGCCCAGCTGAACCCCCGCCGCTCGCGCAACGGGTCGTCGACCAAGGAAATCTGCGGATTGAGATAATGTGATTCCAAGCGGGGCGAACAATAAAGGCTCGCCCCGCACGCCGCAACGTTCGCGATGAGTGGGAACAGGCTTGGTAACGGAACTCAACGGAGGATGAACCGCTGCCGACCACGGTCCACCGACAAATAACATTTCAAAGTCCGATAAATACCTTTGCAATCGCACGGCCGATTCGCTTTGCTAGGGGTTAACCCACTTCGGCAGGGAAGGTGAGCATGTCACACGCGGATACACCCACAACGCAAGTGAAGTCGTCGACGCAGGCGAAGCAGACGCCCAAGTCGTTGCCGCCGTACAAGGTGGTGTTGTTGGACGACAACGACCACACCGTGGAGTACGTGATGGTGATGCTGAAGCAGCTGTTCGGCATTCCGCAGGAGGCCGGTTACCTGCTGGCGATGGAGGTCGACGCCAACGGCTGGGCGGTGGTGGTGACGACGCACAAGGAGCGCGCCGAGCTGAAGCGCGAGCAGATCCACGCCTACGGCCCCGACCACGCCGTCGCGACGTGCAAGGGCAGCATGAGCGCCTACATCGAACCGGCCGACGCGGGCGCGTGAGGGAAAGCGTGAGGACGTCGCGTCTCTTGCGGCCGCCTTGACCGTGGCATGGGCGTCTCGCCCATGCTCGAAAAAAGGTGAGAAAGTTCATTTGTGGCCTACGACTCCGTCGGCAACGTCTGCCACAAATAGTGACACCCGTGCTGGCCACACGCATGGGCTCTGGCGCCCATGCCACGGGCATGCCTCGGCGTCCGGATCGGCCAACCTTGCGGTTTATGACGACGGCGTGACGCGCGCATTTCACCACTCAACCCGCCGCCGATCGGCAATACCCATCGCATCACGGCGGTGTCGCGGGTAGATTCCCACCACGTATGAACATCACGAAAGCCGTCATCCCCGCTGCCGGGTTCGGAACCCGCATGTTGCCCGCCGCCAAGGCGGTGCCGAAAGAGCTGTTGCCGATCCTCGATCGCCCGACCATCCAGTTCGTCGTCGAAGAGGCGGCCGCCGGTGGCATCGACGACGTGCTGCTCATCACCTCGCGCGACAAGCGCGCCGTCGAAGATCACTTCGACCGCAACAAGGAACTCGAGGACCGCTTGAAGGCCGGCGGCAAGGAAGCGCTGCTCGCATCGCTGGCGAAACTGGCCAGCGTGAAGGTGCACTCGGTGCGCCAGCCCGACCAGCGCGGCTTGGGCGACGCCGTCTACCAGGCCAAGCGCCACGTCGGCAACGAGCCGTTCCTCTGCCTGCTGGGCGACACGATCTTCAGCGGCGACGTCGGCCCGGCATCGCAGTTGGTCGAGGCGTACAAGGAGTTCGGCACGAGCGTGATCGGCGTCGAAGAGGTGCCGCCGGAGAAGGTGGACCGCTACGGCATCGTGGGCGGCGAGATGGTGCGCGACGGCGTGCTGCGGTTGAACGCGCTCGTGGAGAAGCCGTCGAAGGAGAACGCGCCGAGCCGTTACGCGATCGCGGCGCGCTACGTGCTGTCGCCGCGCATCTTCGACGCGCTGGAACGCACTCCTGCGGGCAAGGGTGGCGAAATTCAACTGACCGACGCGATGAAGTTGCTGCTCGCCGACGAGCCGATTCACGCGGTGGTGCTGAAGGGCAAGCGCCACGACATCGGCAACCCGGTCGACTGGCTGAAGACCAACCTGCTCTACGCGTGGCGCGACGCGAAGCTGCGCGAGCAGATCGAACCGATGCTGCGCGAACTCCTGCGATAGCGCGGCGTACTGAATAAGAGATTGCGCCGAACGCAAAAGAAAGTGTTGACCGATTGAGAAACCATTCTATGCTGTAATGCATAGTTGTTTCGAACGGATCGAGAGCGGTGGCTCCCCTCGATCCGTTTTTTTATGCGCCGCGCGAACGACGTGCGCGCCCGCCGACACGATGCACGTCACGTCTTGCTGCTTCGCACGTCTCGTTGTGAAGCCCACGTGACGAAAAGATAATCGTCTTCTCGCAACCGTCATTCACCCCATCGTCATCCTGAGGTACTCCGGAGGATCTCCCCCCGTATTCACTTTGAACAGGAAGAGATCCTTCGGAGTACCTCAGAGGGTATTTATTCAGTTTGGTCCCCTCTCCTGGTACTCCGGGAGAGGGTTAGGGTGAGGGTGATTTCGATCGACGGAACTCGTCAGCAGTTCGAAAGCACCCTCACCTAGCCTCTCCCGGAGTACCAGGAGAGGGACCGGAGCGAGCTCGCCGCTCTTGATAAACACCCTCTCAGGATGACGCACGTGGCTCCTTCGGGGCGGGATGCGCCGCTCCGGCCGTGGCATGGGCGCCAGAGCCCATGCATGTGGATTGGAAGAGGAAGTACGATTTGGTTGTTGCCGCGCCGACCAAACCGTTGAAACAAAGTAACTCTTCCGGCCTCACCACACGCATGGGCGAGACGCCCATGCCACGGTCGGAGCGGACGCGGCGTCGTTATTTAACACCCTCTGAGGTACACCGAAGGATCTCTTCGTCTCACGTAGCACGGGCGGCCCGCCCGTGGAGCCGCGGTACCCCGCGGTGTCGGACGGTACGCCGTCCGAAGCAAAGCGCGTGAGCGATCTCCTATCCGGTCTTCTCTGAAATCCGTTCGCTGGCGCGATTGCTTATTCGGATGGAGTACCATCCGACGCGTCGGCGTACCGACGCCATGGGCGGGCCGCCCATGCTACGGTGAAGTCCGCGCCGAAGCGGCGGCGGCTCCGGCGAGTAGCATGCCGTTACTCCTGCGGGCGTTCATGTTGTGCGTTCAACTGCATCGCGCTTTGGGCTGGGTCGGTCTCGCCGGGGGGCTTGGCGTAATCTTTGCCGAGGAACTGGCGGAGTTGTTCCAGCGTGACGGCCGGCACGCGATGGATCGCAGAGTTTCGCTCGGCCAGTTGCACGCCGATCACCTGGTTGCCGAACAGCACGGGACCGCCGGGCGTTGCGGGGTGCTTGGTCGCCTCGATCGTCCAGGGTGCCTTGGCGGACGGGCGCTCGGCCTTGCAGTCGGCGAACTCCAGCGTCACCTCGAACAAATTCATGCCGAAGTAGCCGCACGTGCGCATCTCGCCGCCGCTGTTGATCTTGGCCGCATCGAAGCTGTCGGCGAGACGGAGGGCCTTCATCGGTGGCCCCTTCACACGCAGCAGCGCCAGGCCCAGCTTGTCATCGGCGCGAACCAGTTCGAACGGCACGGCGTCGCCACCGCGATCGGTGAGTTGCGGGTTGATCGCATCGACCACCACGCGCGCGCTGGTGACGACGAGGTCGGGCGCGACCGGAAATGCCACCGCGCGCTCGTTGCGTAACTCGACCTGCCGACCAACGTGGGACGCGGGGTTGTGATTCTCCACCGACGCGTTCACGCCGCCCGGCGTTGCATCCACCGGCGCGGTCGCGGCGTCCGTGGGCTCGGTCGTGGTGTCGGTGGGTTCCTCGGTGGGCGCCTCGAACTTCAACTCTCCGAGCGGCGTGGTAAAGGGCTCGGCCTCAGTCTGCCCGGCGATCCACTCGGCGACCTCGGTGTCGGGGATGCTCGTGCGCTTGCCCTCGTGTTCAACGATGTAGACGCCGTCCCCCTCCTCCACCTTCCCGTTCACCCGGCGGCCATCCTTCAACACGAGCGTATCCGCCAGCGCCACACTGGCGCATGCGACAACCACGGCAACAAACGACATCAACGAACGGCGGTACATAACGGCATCCTTCCCGAACAACGGGCAACGCGGTCGGGAGTTCATCAGGCGTCCCCAGTGCAGCGCGCGGCAGGCTCCCCAACCCGTACTACATGGGAAGACGCCCGGCGTTGCAAGTCGTTACGTTAAGGATGCGTTAAGACGGCCAATTACCGCTTTTTAGCGATGAACGACATTAAATCATGAACTTCCATGCAATTGATTACGCTGCCCACCGTCGTGCCCGCTCGGCGGGCGACGTTGATGCCGTAGATCATCTCGGTCAAGCCGCTCACGCTGTGCGCGTCGGTGTTGATCGACAGCATCACGCCCGTCTCCAGCGCGGCCCGCGCGTTCACCTCGTTCAGGTCCAACCGCGGATAGCCGGCGTTAATCTCCATGGCCGTTCCGTTCTTGGCGGCCACCGGGAACAGCTGCGCGAAGTCCAACGGCAACCCCTCACGGCTGTTGATCAACCGGCCGGTCGGATGGCCGATGATGTTCACGTAGCGCGTGTCGATCGCCCGCTTGATGCGGTCGGTCGCCTTCTTCGAATCCTGCTTCAGCGACACGTGCGGGCTGGCCACCACGATGTCCAGTTCCTTCAGCACGGCGTCGTCGAAATCCAGCCGCCCGTCGACCAGAATATCGACCTCGCAGCCGGCTAGCAGCTTGATGCCCTTGATCTTGTCGGCCACCTTGCGAATGGCGGCGACGTGCTTCAACAAGCGATCAGCGGTTAAACCGTTGGCGATCACCTGACTCTTGGAATGGTCGGTGATCGCCAGGAACGCGTATCCCATCGCCTTGGCAGCCTCGGCCATTTCTTCGATGCTGTTGGTGCCGTCGGACGCCGTCGTATGCGTATGAAGGTCGCCGCGAATGTCGGCCAGCTGAATCAGCTTCGGCAGCGTGCCGGCCTCGGCCAGCGCCACCTCGCCGCGGTCTTCGCGCAGTTCCGGTTCGACGTACGCCAGGCCCAGCGCCGCGTACACGTCGGCTTCGGTCCTGCTCGCGATCGGCGCGAGCTTCGGCGCCTCGGCCGTCTTCTTGGCAGCCTTTTCGTACTTCGCCAAATCGTACAGTCCCCACTCGCTAAGGGTCATGCCCTTGTCGAGCGCCCGGCCACGGATGCGCACGTTGTGGTCCTTGCTGCCGGTGAAGTAGAGCAGCGCGGCACCGAAGTTTTCTTCGGGCACCATGCGCAGATCGACCTGCAACCCACCGGCCGTCAGCACACTGGCCTTGCTGGCCCCTTGCCCGAGGATGTGCTGTACCTCCGGGAACGCCACGAATAGCGCCGCGATGGCGACCGGGTCGGCCTTGTCGGTCAGCGCAGCGACGATGTCGACGTCGCCGATCGTCTCTTTCCGCCGCCTTAGGCTTCCCGCGACCTCGGCCCGGGCAATGCCCTTCAGCGCCCGCACGCGCTCGATCAGGCTCTCGCCCATCGGCAGCGCCTCCACGATGCCCACGCGCCCCTTCGCCTGGGCCCGCAGCGCGATGCCCTGCTTAATCGAGTCGATCTTCTTGGCGCCAATGCCCTTCAGCCCGTCCAGCTTGCCCTCGTCGATCGCCCGCACCAGTTCTTCCTGGTTGGTGATGCCGCGCTCCTTCCAGAGCAGCGAGATCGTCTTCGGCCCCAGGCCCGGAATCTCCAGCATCGGCAACAGGCCGGCCGGCACGCTGGTCGAGACTTCCTCGAAGTCGACACTGCGGCCGTTGCGGATGTAGTCTTCAATGATCTTCCGGCTGGCCGGGCCGATGCCCTCCAGGTCCTTCAGGGTGCCGTCGTCGTGGGCCTTCTTGATGTCGAAGGTCATGTCGTTCAGGATGCGCGACACCTTCGAGAACGCGATCGCCTTGAAGACGCTTTCCCCTTTGATCTCCATAACGGCGGCCATGATGCGGAAGATTTCGGCTAGGTCGTGGTTCAGGGCCATAACTCCAGTGTACAGTCTGTCGCATGCGCCTCCACGACCTCGTCATCACGCTAGACGAAATCGCCCCGATTCGCTTTGCCGAAACGTGGGACAACGTCGGCCTGCTCGCCGGCGATCCGCAGCAGAGCGTCAGCAAGGCGATCCTGACGATCGACTACACCCCCGCCGTCGCCGCTGAAGCGACCGCGATCGGGGCGGACGTGGTGATCGCGTATCACCCGCCGATCTTTACACCAGTAAAGCGACTGACGGCCAACTCGTCGTCCGGCCTGGTCTTCGATGCCATCCGACGAGGCGTGGCGATCTACTCGCCGCACACCGCGATCGACGTGGCGCCCGGTGGCACCAACGACATGCTGGCCGACGCGCTCGGACTGCCCGCGGACGACCGCCAGCCGCTGCGCATCGTTCAACCGAAGGCCAATCAGTACAAGCTGGTGACGTTCGTGCCGAAGGATGCGCTCCCGCGCGTTAGCGAGGCCCTTTTCGCCGCTGGCGCGGGGCATATTGGCAATTACAGCCACTGCAGCTTTCAGATCGACGGCCGAGGCACGTTCGTGGGTGAAGAAGGGACGAACCCGACCGTCGGCCAGTCCGGCCGATTGGAAACGACCGCCGAGGTGCGGCTGGAGACCGTCCTGCCCATCGCGCGCCTGAACGATGCCCTGACCGCCCTTCGCGCCAGCCATCCCTACGAGGAACCCGCGTTCGACCTCGTGCAGTTGGCCGCACCACCGGAGAAGACCGGGCAGGGCCGGATCGGCAACCTTAAACAGCCCGTTGCGCGCCGCGAGCTGATCGAGCGCATCAAGACCGCCTTAAACCTCGATCACCTGCTGATCGCCGGCCCGACCGATGGCGACGCGACCCGGCTGGCCTGTTGCGCCGGCAGTTGTGGCGACCTGCTCGACGACGCGATCGCCCAGCACGCCGACCTCTACCTCACCGGTGAGATGAAGCACCACGAAGCCCTCCGCGCCGCCGCAAGCGGCATGACGGTCATCTGCACCCTGCACAGCAACAGCGAGCGGGCGGTGCTGCGGCGTATCCAAGCCAAGTTGCGCGACGCGCTGCCCAACTTCCCCACGCACGTCAGCGAACACGACCGCGACCCGTTCGTGATTGTGTGATTCTCTTACCCCTCTCCCGGTACTCCGGGGGAGGCTGGGTGGGGGTGATTTCCGATTCCATTGAAACAGATCCTTCGCTCCAATTTTTGCCCGCTAGCCCATCCGTCGCGCATCCGCATACAATACCCACCAACGATCGACCGCCGTCGCACCTGCGCGTGCGACGAACGGCCGACGAGCAACGAAGGAACCACGAAACCTTGGCTGAACTGAAACGTACCGATCTCTCCGTCCGCCAGGAGCGGGCGATCCTCGTCGGCGTCATCCTGCCCGGCACGACCGCCGACCCGCGCGATCCGCTGGGCGAGCTGGCCTCGCTCGCCAAGACCGCCGGCGCCAAGCCCGTCGCCACGCTGCTGCAGCGGCGCCAGCGCGTTGACCCCGGCACCTATCTCGGCAGTGGCAAGGCCCTCGAGATCGCGCACCTGGCGATGGAACACAAGGCCAACGTCGTCCTGTTCGACAACGAGCTTACCCCCAGCCAGATCGGCGCCCTCGAGAAGATCATCAACGAGGAGGCCAAAAGCCCGCGCAACCAAGGCATCAAGGTCCTGGACCGCAGCGAGCTGATCCTCGACATCTTCGCCACCCGCGCGCAAACGCACGAGGCCAAGCTGCAGGTGGAACTGGCGCAGCTGCAGTACACCTTCCCGCGCCTGGCCAAGATGTGGGGCCACTTGGAACGCATCGCCGGCAGCGGCGCGGGCATGGGCATCGGCGCGCGCGGTCCGGGTGAAACGCAGCTGGAAACCGACCGCCGAATCGTGCGCAAGCGCATCGCCGATTTGCGCGACGACATCGGGCAGATCCAGGAGCGCAAGACGCGGCTGGTGTCGGAGCGCACGCGGCACCACTTCACGGTCTGCGTCGTCGGCTACACGAACGCCGGCAAGAGCACCCTCTTCAACACGCTGACCGCCGCCGGCACTTACGCCGACGACAAGCTGTTCGCCACGTTGGACACGAAGACGCGCGCCTGGAAGCTGGAGAAGGGCACCGAGGTGCTGTTGAGCGACACGGTCGGCTTCGTGCGCGACCTGCCGCACAACCTCGTCGCGTCGTTCAAGGCGACGCTGGAAGAGGCCGTGAACGCCGACCTGCTGCTGCACGTCTTAGACGTCGGCCATCCGCACGCCGAGCAGCAGTTCAAGAGCGTGCACGACGTGCTCGACGAGATCGGCGCCAAGGGCAAGCCCGAGGTTCTGCTGCTGAACAAGATCGACACGCCCGAGGGCGAAGAGGCCATGTCGTTCTGGCGCGCGCTGCACAGCGACGCGATCGCCATCAGCGCCAAGACCGGCGCCGGCCTCGACAAGCTGCACGAGGCCGTCTACCAGTTCGTGCGCGGCCAGCAGGTCGACGTGACGCTGGAGGCCGACGTGACCAACGGCAAGCTGCTGGCCTTCCTGGAGAGCAACACGCGCATAAGCGACCGCCAGTTCATCGACGGCGACGGCCGCGTGCAGGTCCGCACCATCATGGGCCGCCAAACCCTCGCCGACCTCGCCCGCAACGGCCAGATCGACATCAAGACCGTCGAACCCGCCGGTGAGGTTCGGTAAGGCGCGTTGTCTCGCGGCTGACAGTCTCCCTCTTCTGTAGGACAGGCATTCCTGCCTGTCTCTCCCCCCGTCTTCTGTGGCACAGGCATTCTTGCCTGTGTCTCTTCTGTCTTCTGTCTTTGCATTGGTGGGGCAGACATTCTTGTCTGCCCCGCGGCGGCAGCCGTGATCCACTGATGAGGAGAGGGAGCCACGAAGGCGCGAAGGACGCGAAGGCGGGCACGAAGAGATGCAGGTAAAATTGAGGTGGGCCAGTAATCCTCCCCCTCTCCCTCCGGGAGAGGGCAGGGGTGAGGGCCCGAAGGTGGGATGAACTTGTGCTTAGCCGAAGCTCGCTCGCCTAACCGCCGTCACCCTAGGCACTGTCTGACGGATCGCGCACTGGCGAAAGGTATGTCATCCCGACGGGAGCCTTGGCGACCTGAGGGATCTCCCACTGGCGTGAATTGCTCGTCCATCGAGATCCCTCAGGTCGCCTTAGGCTCCCTTCGGGATGACAACCACACGTATGGGCGCTCACTATGATCCGTCAGACAGTGCCTAACGCTCTCCCCGGAGAGAGACGGAACCAGCCCGCATCCCGCAAATCCCACCCTTCACCCCGGCGGCCGCCACAGCGTCCACGTCACCGTCAGGCTTCCCGCCGCCAATTGCTTTGCATCCCAGATCGGCGTGATGAACTCCAGTTCGACATACCCGCTGCCCGCCGGTTCGTCCGGCTGCGTGTAGAGCTGCGCTCGCTCGGCGGGATCAAGCGGCCCCTCCTTTGGCGAGAACGCCGCCTGCTGCATAAAGAACGTATCGCCGATCTTCACGCGCATCTTGTCGGCTTCAATCCCCACCTTCGCCGACGTCGGCGGGCGCGTGAAGATCACGTCGCCCAGCCCGATGGGCGACGGTTGCGGCGCCGGCCAACGGCCTTTGAATTCCTCAAACGCTTTCGGATAAACCGCGCTGTTGAGCCCCCCCGGCGACCGCGCGAAGAGCGGCGTGACGATCACCTCGTCCACCACGGGCAACTGCGTCACCGTCCACAGCCCCACGCCGTGGGCCTTGGCGGGGTCCACCACTTCCACCCGGTTGACGACCGTCATGCGCGGCTGCCCCTGCACCAGCGACAGTTCCCGCACGATGCGCACGCCGTACGCGTCGATCACCGGCGACGTCATCACCAGCCCGTCCTTCGTCGTTCGCACCGTGTACGGTTCCTTCGGTGGATCGCCCGGCGGTGGCCACGCCTTGCCGTTGCGCTTCTCCCAATCCGCCTGCGGCCACAGCCACACCTTGTCGCCGCCCCAGTTCTTCCACGCGTCCTTGCTCAGGTCCGATTGCGGGTTCACCCACAGCACGTTCGGCCCGCCGATAAAGCGGAACTCGGTGATGCGCCCCTTGGCCGGCTCGACGATCACCTCGATCATGTCGTTCGCCAGCCGAACCACCTGCTGGCCATCGGGGCTCGTCAACGTAGTCGTCTGCACCGCCGGGGCACGCTGTGCGCACCCCGCGCCGGTCACGGCAAGCACGGCCAGCAAGGGGATGGCGATGAAGTGGGTGAGTTGTTTCATGACGGCCGACACTATACCGGGCCCCCCATCGCTGACGCGAACCGAACAAACTGGCAGCGTCCCGACTAACGTTCGGTATCCTTCCGACACCTCTCATGCACAAGGAGCCAGAACAACGATGAGCCAGACCACCCCCGCCGACGTTCCGCCCGCCCAAGCCATGCTGCAATTGATCGGCGGCTTCTGGGTGTCGCGCGCCCTCTACGCGGCCGCCACGCTTGGGTTGGCAGACCTGCTGAAGGACGGCCCCCGGTCGGCCGACGCGCTGGCCGCCGCCACGGGCATGAAGGCCCGGCCGATGTATCGCCTGCTGCGCGCCCTGGCGAGCGTGGGCGTTTTCCGCGAGCGCGCCGACGGCACGTTCGAGCTGACCGCCGTCGCCGCCACGCTGCGGTCCGATGTGCCGGATTCGCTGCGCGCCACGGCGATGTCCGAACTGGGGCCGTCGCACTACGGCGCGTGGGGCGAGATCCTGCACAGCCTGAAGACCGGCGACCCGTCGTTCGACCACGTCCACGGGATGCCGGTCTTCGAATGGTTCGGCCAGAACCCCGACCGCGCCAAGATCTTCAACCAATCCATGACGGAATTCTCAACGATGGTCGAGGCGGCGGTCGTCGAGGCGTACGACTTCTCCGCCTGCGGCACGATCGTCGACGTCGGCGGTGGGCACGGTTCATTCCTCGCCGGCATCCTGAAGAAATGGCCGTCGCTGCGCGGCATCGTCTACGACAGCCCGCAGGTCGTCGCGGGCGCTGCGCCATTACTGGCCAGCGCCGGATTAACCGACCGCTGCACAACCGCGGCCGGCGACTTCTTCCAATCGGTGCCGGCCGGTGGCAACACCTACGTGATGAAGCACATCATCCACGACTGGTACGACGACCGCTGCCAGGCCATCTTGGGCCACTGCCGCAAGGTGATGAAGCCGGGCGACCGCGTGTTGATCGTCGACCAGGTGCTGCCAGGCGGCAACGAGCCCTCGATCGGCAAGTTCACTGACCTAGTCATGATGATCATGCCCGGCGGCATGGAGCGCACCGCCGCCGAGTTCGAATCGCTCGTCACCCGCGCCGGCCTCCGTTTCGGCCGCATCGTGCCGACGAAGTCGCCGGTCTGCGTGGTCGAGGCGTTCGCTTAACCGCGAGGGATGTCCGCTTCCTGCCGTGGCATGGGCGTCTCGCCCATGCATGTCAGCAGAAGAGGGGACTCGATTTACTTCAATTGCTCTTAAACGTCTCCTCAACCAAAAAAGACTTTCTCCTCCGGGCCAGTGCATGGGCGAGACGCCCATGCCACGGTAAGCCGATCTCGCACGCGCACCCTCGCCCCTTCGCGTCTCGGCCGCTTCGCGGTAATCTGCCTCGCTGGATCGTCAGACGAAACAACAACCACGAGGCCCGCTATGTCCATCGCCCCCTTCACGCAGCGTCCCGCTTACACGGCTTTGAAGAAGCACCACGACGCCATCAAGGGCCAGCACCTGCGCGAGCTGTTCAAGTCCGACGCCTCGCGCGGCAGCCGAATGACGCTGGACGCCTGCGGCCTCTACATCGACTACTCCAAACATCGCGCGACGGATGAAACGCTGAAGCTCCTCCTCCAACTCGCCCGCGAGAGCGACCTCGAAGCCCGCCGCGACGCGATGTTCGCTGGCGAGCGGATCAACATCACCGAGGACCGGGCCGTCCTTCACACCGCCCTTCGCGCGCCGCGCAGCGCCACGATCAACGTCGATGGGAAGAACGTCGTGCCCGATGTCCACGCCGTGCTCGATAAGATGAGCGCCTTCGCCGACAAAGTTCGTTCGGGCGACTGGAAAGGCTTTTCGGGCAAACCGATCAGGAACATCGTCAACATTGGCATCGGCGGGTCCGACCTTGGCCCCGTCATGGCGTACGAGGCCCTTCGCAAATACAGCCAGCGAAACCTGACGTTCCGCTTCGTCTCCAACGTCGACGGCACTGATTTGCACGAGGCCACCATCGACCTCGATCCGGCTGAAACGCTCTTCATCATCGCCAGCAAGACCTTCACGACTCAAGAGACCATGGCCAACGCGCAATCTGCCCGCGCGAAGTTCCTGAACACCGCTAAGGACGAATCTGCCGTCGCCAAGCACTTCGTCGCCCTCTCAACCAACGCCGCCGAAGTGAAGAAGTTCGGCATCGACACCGCCAACATGTTCGAGTTCTGGGATTGGGTCGGCGGGCGCTACTCGATGGAATCCGCCATCGGCCTCTCCACCATGCTCGCGGTCGGCCCCGACAACTTCCGTCGGATGCTCTTCGGCTTCCATCAGATGGACGAACACTTCCGCACCGCGCCGCTCGAGAAGAACGCCCCCGTGCTGCTCGCGTTGCTCGGCGTGTGGTACGTGAACTTCTTCAACGCCCAGACGGTCGCCGTCCTGCCGTACGACCAGTACCTGAAGCGCTTCCCCGCGTATCTGCAACAGCTGACCATGGAGAGCAACGGCAAGAGCACCAGGCTCGATGGCCAGCGCGTGAACTACGAGACCGCCCCCATCTACTGGGGCGAACCCGGCACCAACGGCCAGCACTCGTTCTACCAACTGATCCACCAGGGCACGAAGCTCATCCCCTGCGACTTCATCGGCTTCGCCAACACCCTCAACCCGCTCGGCAACCACCACGACCTGCTGATGGCCAACATCTTCGCCCAGGCCGAAGCCCTCGCCTTCGGCAAGACCGCCGACGAACTGAAGGCCGAGCAGACGCCCGCCGATCTCATCCCCCACAAAACCTTCGAAGGCAACCGCCCGTCCACGGTCATCCTCGCCGACCGCCTCACCCCCGAAATCCTCGGCTCGCTGATCGCCCTCTACGAGCACATCACCTTCACGCAAGGCATCCTCTGGTCCATCGACTCCTTCGACCAATGGGGCGTCGAACTCGGCAAGGTACTGGCCAAGCGCATCGTCCCCGAACTGGAATCGAAGGAAGCGCCCAAGCTGGAACACGACAGCTCGACGAACACCCTCATCTCCCGCTACCGCAAACTGCGCGGGCGGGCGTAGTTCGCCTATCCACGGAGAAAGCGAACGCGAAGGCGCGATGGCGCGAAGAATGCCGCGAAGGGTGGGCAACGCGGCATCCGTCGTCGCAAGTGGCAGAAGCGGGAGAAGTGAACAGTGCGTCCCACCCGAATCCTTTACTTCGCCGTGGCAGGCGTCTGGGCCTTCGCCGTTGGCTTCTTAGCGTGGATCGTGGTGGCCGTGCTCACGTCACAAATGTTCAAAGAGGTGGAAGGCTGGCAGAGCGCCGCGCCGCTACTACTTCAACTCGCGGTATTTCTTGCCACATCCATCTGGGCGTTCCGAAACTACACGAAGGGAATGCGCCCGCCCATGACTTAAAGCAATTCCGCTCCGGCCCCCGTTAACCTAGCCACCTTGGCTAATCGCCAAACTTGCGTTCTTGCCCGTCTCTCTTCTGTAGGACAGGCATTCCTGCCTGTCTCTCCCCCCGTATTCTCGCTGCCTCTCTTCTGTGGCACAGACATTCCTGTCTGTGTCTCCCCCCGGGCTTCTCGTCTGTCTCCTGCATCGGACGGGGCGGACATTCTTGTCTGCCGCGCGGCGCTAGGCGCGATCACACAAGGGGAGCCACGAAGGCGCGAAGGCGGACACGCAGAATAAGGTTCAACCCCAGAGGACACAGAGAGCACAGAGGCAGACACAGAGCCAAGCCCTCTTCATTGGGATTTGGGCCCTGGTCATTTGTTTGGCATTGGGGCTTGGGAGTTTGAATTCGTGAATACGGGGGGACAGAAGACGGGGGGAGAGACAGGCAGGAATGCCTGTCCTACAGAAGAATCCCGCACACCCCTTCGCGGCCGCCTTCGCGTCATCGCGCCTTCGCGTTCTCCGCCGCCCCCTCCCTCATGCCGCGCTTTGAAACCGCGGCGCCTGGTCGAACCGGATCGGTGTCTCGCAGGCGAAGACCGTGCTGACCGGGTTGCTGAAGGCGCCCGTTTCGCCGCGGCGGGTGACCCAGCGGGCGACGAAGGTCATGCGGTCGCCGAACGATTGGGCGCGGGCGGGCACGGTAAAGCGGTGCCGCGTGAACGTGCCGACCAGCCGCCAGTTCAATTCGATGTCGCCCGGCGGATCGCCGGCGGCCGTGCCGAGGGGCTGGATGAACTCGAACAGCTGCAGGCCCACCGTGTCGCGCGGGCGGGCCGTGCGATGGCGGTGGCCCGAGTGGACCGCCGTCAGCGTCGTCTCGCCATGTCGCCCCGTGACGACCGTCAGCACCGGTTTGCCATCGGGTGGACCGACGTGGCGCACGCGCCGCTTCGCTGGCCGCAGTCCCAGGTTCACCTTGAGCGCCGGCGCCAGCTCTGAATCGCTTCGCAACCGCTGGGCCATCGGTCGCACGATGCGCTCGGCCGCCCGGCGGGCGATCGTTTTCGTCAGCACCATGGCCCGCGTGCGCGTGATCGGCTCCCGGGCCGCCACCAGCGCTAGCCGGTACGTTCGCACCCGGTCCGCGACCTCGTCGGCCCCGGCCTGCGACACGCGATAGGCCGCTAAATCGCGCAGCAGTTGTCGCGCGAAGCTCTTCATCCAGATCGCCGCGTGCAGGTCCTGTTCCGGAATGTAATCGGCACCCATTCGACTCGCTCCCATCCGCGCCCGCGCGCACCGGCCACCGCCAATCGGTAGTGGGCCAGCCAGGCGTGGCACGGGCTTTCAACCCGTGTCTTCAATCGCCCCATGGATTGAAAACCCATGCCACCTCAAACCGATCCACCGGCCAGCGGCCACGGTTGTCTTATCGTCGCAATTCCTTGTTTAGTGCAGTTTTCGAGATGAAAACCCCGGTTCGCTCGCCGCCCCACCCCCGCGGCTGATCGTCCGCGCCCCGTGCGAATGTCCGCCGACGCCTCGGCCAGTTGTCGCAAACGCCCGCGGACATTCGCCGCACCCGCGTCCAATCTCCCGAGCCCCCGGCGGACCTCCGCCCGCGCTCCGTCCAACTTCCCGCCACTCGCGTCCAACTTCCCCAACCTTGTGCGGACATTCGCCCGCCCCCCATCCAACTTCCCCCCACCCCCGCGGATATCCGCCCGCCCCCCGTCCAACCGCCCAACATCTCCGCGCACATCCGCGGACCTCTCCACCAGTCCGCCGCGCGGCCCGTCCATCCCGCCTCGATCGCCAGCCGTTCTGCTCCCGAGACGCCCCACCCTGTCGGCCCGCCGATCCAACCGCAATTCCCTCCGATCCCCTCTCCCGCGTCCCCGCGCGGGAGGGCCAGGGATGCGGCCCCACCGCACGCCCCCACGCGTCTCCACAATTGTCGCCCCTCCCGCCCCCCGCTACAGTCGCGACACCCAACGCGCGACAGCGGCGACTACATCGGGTTCTGGGACTTGAAATCCGACCCGACGTACCACGAGCGAATGGCTGATAAACAAGCTATCTACGCGAAGCATGGGTTGAGGTTGATCGAGTTGGTATACGGGGAGATCGAACGGCTGGAGGATGTGCCGCCGTGGATATTGTTGAGGTATGGTATTGAGAGTGCGTGACAACGTGCGTAGCTGGGCGCGAGCATGAACCACTTCGACTGGAAGACATTCCTACAGCAATGGAGCACGTACATGCTCGCCTCGTCGTGGGCGGACGAGCTGACTGCGGACGTGCGCTTCTCCAACTGGCTAGGGGTCGCAGGAGCGACGGAGCAGGAGTTGGCCGAGATCGAAGGCCGGCTGAAGATACCCCTTCCACCCTCCTACCGATCGTTCCTGCAAACGTCGGACGGCTGGCGCCGAACGTCCCATGCCATTCAGCGAATGCGCCCGGCGCAGGAGCTGCATTGGTTTCGTAAGGAGAACAAGGATTGGATCGCCGCGTACACCGCGCCGTCAGTCTATGGTGAGGCCGAGCCGACCCCCGATGCAGAATACTTTTCGTACGAGACCCCGCAGGACTTCCGCCCGAAACACCTGCGGGAAACGCTTCAGATCAGCGACGTCGGTGATGCAGCCGTCTACCTGCTGAACCCGCAGGTGATCGACAAGGATGGCGAATGGGAAGCGTGGTTCTTCGCGAACTGGCTGCCGGGCGTACATCGCTATCGCTCGTTCCTCGAGATGATGCAGGCCGAGTACCACGGTTTCGCTGGCATCGAATGGAAACAACCCGTTGGCATTCTCGATGGGATGCCGGACGAGTTCGTCGGTTCGCCCGGCGCGCCCAAGCGAAAGAAGAAGCTGCGCCGCGCGACACGCGAGCCGAAGGTATTGGGCAAGCGGCTGTCGGAATGGACCACCGAAGAGTTGGTGCAGATGCTGGCGATCGACGAGCCGCACGTTCAAGAAGACGCTGCCGAAGCGCTGGGTAAGCTGGGTGACCCGACGGCGGTGGGACCGCTTTTGACCTTGGCCAAAGGGGACACGAGCAACGCGAGCATCCACGCGCTTCACGCAGCGGTGAAGCTGGCCCCCGACGAAACGCGGGACGTCCTGCTTGATGCGATTCGGCAGCGTTCCTTTTTCACGCTCTTCTCCGCGGCCACCCTTTGCGCCGAGCTACGAGAGAACCGTGCGCTGCCTCTCTTGATCGATATCCTCCGTGATCCGGATTCCCGCGCAACGCATCAGACGGAAATAGCAGGCCAACTGATTGCAGAGTTCGGAGAAGATGGGATGCGCGCGCTCTCTGAACTACTGGCTGACGACGCGCCATACGTGCGTCGCCGTGCCGCGGGTGGCCTGCGTTACACCAACAACGCGAACGCAAGGACGCACCTGAGCGGCGTGCTGCAGGATCCCGATCCTCAGGTACGCGAGATAGCCGAGACAGGGTTGAAGGTGCTCCCGCCGCTACGTGGCGGGCGCTAAGGACATGCCTTGGTTTACCCCATCTCCTCCGGCAGCGGCCCCGCCCTCGCCAATCGATACGCCGCGACCCCCTTCTGCCGCACGAATTCCGGCGTGAGGTTCACGCCCGCCGAGAAGCGGACGATCGGGAAGCTGGCGTGGCCGGGTGCCACGGTACGGTGCTCCGTGCCGTGTCTTGCCCCGCCCGCGGAAGGCACGGCTTGGAGTACCAAACCGTGGCACCCAGAAAGGCGTCGCGGGCACGGGGTCGGGTGCCACGGTACGGTACTCCGTGCCGTGTCTTGCCCCCCCGCGGAAGGCACGGCTTGGAGTACCAAACCGTGGCACCCGGAAAGGCGTCCCGGGCGGTGAGCTACTGAAGTTCGGTCAGAACAGCGAACGGTCGCCGCGTGGTACGAGGTCGAACGCGATCGGGGGATGCCCCGGCTCGTCCTGATCTGCGTAGGCCCGGGCGCTCGACCACACCCATGAGACCGAATCGGTCGTCAACCCACGCCGGATCGGGTTGCGGTGGACGTAGGCGATCTTCTCGATCAACTCGACGCCGAGGACATTCCGATCGTACCCGCCGCCCGGCTGCCAGAAGTGGGCGCGGCGGCCGTCAGGCGCCTGGAGCTTCGAAAGGATCGGCGCGTTCAGCGCTCGCCAGCGGGCGAACACCTCGGCCGCCAGGGGGCGTTTCAACGCCTGAAGGAACGGCGTCAACGGCTGGCCGCTTGGTTGGCAGACGATCAGGTGGAGGTGGTCCGGCATCACCACCCACGCGATGAGCCGAACCTCGTGCCGCAGCGTGGCGGCACCGAGGTGGGCGACGAGGCGGTCTTTGATGCGGCCATTACTGAACAGGGGCAAGCGGCGGTAACACGAGAAGGTGAGGAACCGGGCCGTGCCTGGGACGTCGCGGCGGCGCATCGTCTTTCGCGGTGGCAGGTCCATGAAGTCCTGAGCATCATACCGGAGGCTGGAAATATCAAACCACGACGGGGTGCCACGGTACGGTACGCCGTGCCGTGTCTTGCCCCCCCGCGGAAGGCACGGCTTGGCGTACCAAACCGTGGCACCCGGAAAGGCGTCGCGGGCAGGGGGCCGGGTGCCACGGTACGGTACGCCGTGCCGTGTCTTTTCCGTCGATCAGAGCACGGCTTGGAGTACCAAACCGTGGCACCCGGCGCAGTTCACCTTCTTCACGATCGCCCGCATCAGCACGTTGGCGACGATTTTCTCGGTCTCGGTCCAGAAGCGGTCGACCCAGCCTGCCCGGGCGATGGCCGATAAACGGCGGCGGTAAGATCGACTGGCGAACAATGGCGAACGGGCGGCGCGGTGGCCGATAGTTGCGGGTATGGGCACGCGATCAAACAAGCGGGACCGCAAGGGGCACGTCGATCCGTTTCACGCACGGCGGACGCGCTTTCGCGCGGCGCTGGGGGCGGTCGGGCTGTGGGACGCGTTCGCGGCCATGCCGTGGTTGGCGCAAGAGCAGTTGATGAAGATGAAGTTCGCCGACCCGGTGGTGGAGTTCGACGCGAGCGTGCCGGCCGACGACGCGACGGCGATGCGGCCGGCCATGGAAGCCAGGCTGCGCGCGGCGGCGGTCGCCAACCCGTACCTCCGCAAGGCGATCGACCGCGATCGGCGGGAGCTTTATGCGGCTTGAGGCGGCCAAGCTGCTCGAGGACATCCGCGTGGCCGCGTCCGACGCGTCGGCGTACCGACGCCATGGGCAAGTTGCCCATGCCACCGTCGAAGCGGTCACCGCCTTGTTCCCAAACACCCTCTGAGGGTTTCCGCACGGCACGGTGGGTGACGTGGGTGGGTGACACGGGTGGGTACGCCGACCTGTGTCGTAAGGCTAGCGGACAAAACCTCGGCGGGATGCGTCGCGCCTGTCATCCCGATGGGAGCCTTGGCGACCTGAGGGATCTCCCACGGCCCGCACCCTCAGTCGGTCGAGATCCCTCAGGTCGCCTTAGGCTCCCTTCGGGATGACACGGGTGCACCGTCGCGCAACGGGGTTTTGTCCGCTAGCCTTTAGCATTCCCCGCTCGCCTCGCCGGTTGGAGTACCCGCCTGTGCCGCCCGATCCGGTTGGATTTACGCGGTGGGCACCTCACCGGTGGGAACGACGACGGCGCCCGGTTGCCGGCGGCGCAGCAGCGCGAGGCTGGACAGGGCGGCGAGGGCGAGCGCGGCGGGTTCGGGGACGGGCGCGGCGGCGAAGTGGGCGGTGAAGACGGCGTCGGCCTTGAAGTCGCGCGGGCTGTCGGACCAGGCGGTGGTCGTGAGCGCGGCGAGGTCGCTGCCGTTGATGGCGAAGACGTGCCGCCCGCCCTCGTAGGTGTTGCCGGCGGTGGCGGCCATGGCGCCGTAGTCCTCGATGCCGTCCAGCACGGCCGACGAGCTGAGGAACGCGACGTACTCGTTCACCGGCGTTAGCGCCAGCGCCCCGACGCTGGCGACGTAGGTGGCCGGCGCGCCGGAGTGGGTGACCTCGAGGGTGCCGCTTTCGTACAGCACGCTGCCGCTGGCCTTCTCGCCGTCCCACGCCATCAGGTAAAAGCGGAAGTAGCTGCGCCCGGGCCGAGGGGCGGCCGGGTCGAGGCGGAGGTCGAACGAGAAGTCGGTCAGCACGCTGTCGGCGGGCGCGATGAACGTCTGGCCCATCGTCTGGACGTCCCCCTCGCCCCAGTACCCGAAGTAATCGAACGGCGCTGCGGCGATCGGCCCCGTATCGATGGTCGTGGCCGCCCCCGCGCGTTGCTGCGCCACAACGCCACCCAACACCGCCGCTGCGACGAGGGTCGTCCGTAAGAACTGCTGCTTCATCTGAGTCTCCCGGAGAGAAATGCACCCGCCGAAACCGGCTGCCTCCCCACGTGTGGGCAGCCGCCGTGAGAATAACAAGGGCGCGACGGAGACTCCAAGGAATATCTGAGAGGAGATGGATTATCGCTCGTGGTGATTCGTTGAACGCGCGAGCCCGGATGCATCGGCACCGCGCGGCAGCGCGACCCCGGCCGCCGTCGGGCGGGATGGAGATTCCGCCATGAGGCTCGAGGGTCGACGCGACGGCGAGACGGGATCGGAATGCCGCCGGGAGTGGGACCGGGGCGGCATCGGCAGGATTGCGATCCGGGCGGCGCGACGCGGCGGCGCGACGCGGTGCGGTGGAATCCTCATCCCGCCCTACGGAACCATTACGGGCATCGAAACGCCCGCATCAGCACGTTCGCAGCGATTTTCTCGGTCTCGGTGCAGCGCGAGCGCGGGGGACGGCGGCCTTTGGGCACGTCGCGCGATGGACCCCCGTCCTGCCAAACGGGGCGTTCAACCGGCGGCCGACGGTTGACCCGGCCTGCCCGGGCGGTGGCCGATAAACGGCGGCAGGCAGATCGACTGGTGAACAATGGTGAACGGGCGAGGCGGTGGCCGATAGTTGCGTGTATGGGCGCGCGATCAAACAAGCGGGACAGGAAGGGACACGTCGACCCGTTTTACGACCGGCGGGTGCGCTTTCGCGCGGCGCTGGGGGCGGTCGGGTTGTGGGACGCGTTCGCGGCCATGCCGCGGCTGGCGCAAGAGCAGTTGATGCAGCGGAAGTTCGCCGACCCGGTCGTCGAGTTCGACGCGAGCGTGCCTGAGGAGGACGCGACCGCGATTCGGCCGGCCATCGAAGCCAGGCTGCGCGAGGCGGCGGTCGACGCGACGGCGGGATCGCTGAAGGTGCGCGACTATTACGCGATCCTCACCCTATGTCGACTGTTGGCGGAGCAACCGCTGAATCCCAGGACGCCGGACGAGGTGCGGCGCTTCTTCGCGCAAGCCCTGCCGGTGCTGCAGGAGGTCGAACGCACGCAGCACCTGCCAATCGCCCGCGCGATGTTCGAAGCGGTTCACGCCCCGGTCGTCGGCCGCAGCCGATTGGACGGGCGGCTGTTCACGGCGCCGCTGGAGTTCAGGACGACGCCCGCCGGCAAACGGCAGGTTCGCATCGTCGTGCGCGCGACGGACCCCCAGATGCGCTACGTGACGCTGGACGGCGAGCGCCGGCCAATGTATCGCGTGACGACGGCGAGCCCGCACGACCACTTGCAGTGGCTCTCGTGGACGGCCGAGCAGTTCGGCAAATCGCCCGGCGCGCCCGAACGCCCGGTGTACGTGCAGTCGCACGCGCTGCGCGCCCTGCAGCAGCGCGCCAACCTGCCGGCCATCGCGCCTTACCTGCACGCGTGGTTGTGCCACGCGATGGAGGAAGCGAAGGTGATCGATCGCATCGGCGACGACCTGCTCGTGGAACTGCGCGTGGACAAGTACCGCTTCGGCTACTTCGTCGTCTCCGTGCTGCCCGACCTGATCGCGGTGCGCACGTTCCTGTTCCTGACGATGGAGGGCACGCCCGAAGCCCGCAACCTGCGGCGCGAACTGAACCTGTCGCGCCGCGATGTGGACTGGCTCGGGCTGGACAACCTGAACGCGTTCACGCAGACCGACCTGCGCAACGATCAGGAACTGCGCCGGATGCTAAAGCGGTGCGGCTGCGGGCACTTGTTCAAAATGGATGAGGAACACTTCTCGCCCGAACCCAAACCGTTCGCCACGGAAATGCGAAAGTACCTGCGATTGGCGGCGTAAGGGGGTGGCGGAGCGCCCGACCACGCTCGCCGCTTGCATCGGTCGTTCCGCCGGATTGACGCCCGCGTCACGTCATTTATGATGACGCGCACGGCGATTCAGGGCGCCGCCTGTCCGCGGGAAGGACCGAGTCCACCTGGCTGCACAATCTAACGACGGTTCGCGCGAACCTTCTTTCAGCCCACGCATGCGGATAACGGGCAGCACTTGAAAGGAGATCGCCATGGCCGCTCGTCATTTTCCCGTTCGTCCGAATCTGGATCAGCTGAAACATCAGGCGAAGGACCTGCTGCGCGACGCGCTCGCCGGTGAACCGGCCGCGACGGCGGATTTTACGGCGTTTCACCCGCGGAGCATCAAGGCAAGCGAGGCGAAGCTGGCGGATGCGCAGCTCGTGTTGGCGCGGGCGTACGGCATCGCATCGTGGCCGCGGCTGGTGCTGGCGTGCCAGATGACCGCTGCGATTCAGCGCGATGATGCGGACGCCGTTCGCGCGTTGATCGTGAGCAATCCCGAGTTGCTGCACGAGGACGCGCGCGGCACGCCGGGCAACTGGGGCCCGCCGATGTCGTACGCGGCCAACCTGGGGCGCGATCGCATCGTGCAGATGCTGGCCGACATGAACGCGACCGACCTGCAGCACGCCTTCGACCGCGCGTGTCTTCAGGGCAAGATTCAGACCGCCCGCTGGCTGTTGAACCGCGGGGCCAGAATAGAGCGCGGCATCGCGATGGGACCATGCGAGACGCAGAACGCAGCGGGACTGAAGCTGCTGATCGAACTGGGCGCGGAGATCTGCGATGGGGATGGCGACCGGTTGGCGCCGGTTGCGTTGCTGCTGCAAACGTACAGCCGCAACCCCGCCGGCAAGCACGAGTGCCTGGAACTGCTGGCCCGCAATGGCTTCGAGCTTCCCGACACGCCGGTGATGGCGCTGCATCGCGGGCGGATTGATCTGCTGGAAGCCCATCTGCAGCGCGATTCGCAGTTGCCGCATCGGCGGTTCGGGTATCGCGACGTGTACCCGCTGGAGCTCGGCTGTCACGCGGACACGTCACTTGGCCTGCACGGCACGCCGTTGGACGGCACCACGCTGCTGCACATGTGCGTGGACTTCGACGAGATGGAGATCGCCCAATGGCTGATCGCCAATGGTGCCGACGTGAACGCGGCCGCCTCCGAAGACGCCGACGGCTTCGGCGGTCACACGCCGTTGTTTAACGCGACCGTCTGCCAGTCCTACCGCGTCGGCCGCAGGAAGGACGACGCATTCGCGGCGCTGCTGCTGTCGCACGGCGCGGCCCCCAACGTTCGCGCGTCGCTCCGCAAGCGGCTGCGCTTCGTGAAGGACGAATCGACTCACACGTTCCGAGACGTCACCCCGCTGGCCTACGGCCAACAGTTCCACGACCAGGACTGGGTGAACAAGGCGGCGATGAAGACGATCGCGGAACGAGGGGGAGGGGTCTGAGGTTCATCTGAAAGAGCGAGGCGCCCGCTCCGACCGTGGCATGGGCGTCCCGCCCATGCTCGTCATGAGGCTGACGACAGAATTAGTTGCAGCGGCATGGTCGGCGCAGCAACCCGCAAATGAAATCGCTCGTTCCAATCGACACGCATGGGCGAGACGCCCATGCCACGGTCAGAGCGGGCGCGACACCGCCGTCCCACACCTTCACTTCACAACAGCCGACGTCAGCGCCTGCGGCTTGGCGGTGATCTCGCCGATGGGCTTGCCGTTCTCGTAGACGGTGACCGATTGCTCGGCGGCGTGCGGGTTCCAGACGACGGCGGTGCGGGTGTTGGTCTCTTTGTTTAGGAAGACCATGGACGTGGGAGACGACGTGTGGCAGGCCCAATCGACCAAGCCTAGGCCGCGCATGGAGTGGGCCATGTAGTACATGATGGCCATCTCCTTGGCGTCGCGGGCGATCTTGTCGCCGGGCTCGTTCCAGAGGTCGTCCAGTTGCGCCGCGGCCCAGGCGGGGTCGTACATCAGCACGTAGCCGAGCATGACGCTGCCGAGCGCGGGGCCGAACGACTTGATCGTGGTCTCCTTGTCCTGCTTGCGCACGTCGGCGTGCATGTGGTCGTACATCTGCCGCGCGAAGGCGGGATCGCGCACGAGGTACGACAGCGCGGGCGACGCGGGGATCCACTGGATGGCATAGACCCACGAGGCGTCGCCGGTGAAGTAGGTGCCGAAGACCTTCCCGCCGCCCCAGACCATGCCGGTGGCCTTGTGCGGCCACTCGGGCGGGAAGACGTCGCCGTGCGGGTCGAACCAGTATTCCATGAGAGCGCGCGACTCGGTGGCGTAGCCCATCGCGCCGGCGGCGAGCATGTCCTTGTCGCCCAGGGCTTGGCCGAGCATGATGAGGCCGGCGAAACTTTGGGCATCTTCCGATGACGATTCCTGGTTGTTTCCCCCCGGCGAACTCGTGCCGCCCGCCCAGCCGTGGCCGGCCCAGAGGTCGAAGTTGCGCATGAAGGGAAAGCGCGTGTCGGCGCGGTCCCAGTTGGCGTATTCCTTGGCCACCAGCGTGGCCATGGGGCCGTAGTCCTTGGCGAACTGCGGGTCGTGCGCCGCCAGCAGCGCGGCGGCCTGCGTGAAGTAGCCGTAGTGGAAGTGGTGGTCGTTGAACTCTTCCGATCCGTAGCTGAAGTTCTTGCCGACCAGCCCGCGCCACTTGGGATACCACATGAAGTAATGTGCCGTCTCGCCGGGCTCGTAGGTGAACCAATCGACCATGGCGGCGCGCAGGTTGGCGATGAACTTCTGCTGAAGATCCGCGTCGCCGATCTGCTGCGACATGAGGATGTCCTGCCCCATGCGCAGGATGTCCTTGCCGCCCCAGTAAGTGTCCTCGCCGTACTTCGGGTTGGCGGCCAGCGTGTCGAGGTACCACTTCATGCGGGCGGGGTCGTACGGGTTCGCCTCGTCGCGCACCTGCGGCGCCGGCAGGTTGGGGACGATGCCGTTGAACGGATAATCGATCGTAAACGTGCTGCCGATGCCGCACTTCAGCGGCCCGCGTGGGCTGAGGTACGTGAAGGCGGGCGACAACTTCAGGTCGTTGGTCGTGTTGCGCCAGTGGTGCGGCAGCCAGCCTTGAATGACCTGCGTGTTCGTGCCCTTCAGCGCTTCGGCCTCAATCGTCCACGTCGTCTTCACCGTGGCCTTCTCAGGGCTGTACTCCCACGAGACGGCCGTCTTGCGTGGAATGGCGAAGGCGTGCTGCGCGACGACCGCGATGTCCTCCGCCGCCAGCAGCGGGCAGACGACAAGGTATGAGCCGTTGCCGCCGGCGAACTGAATTTGCGGGCCATCGGGCGTCAGCGTGAACGACGTGCCATCGGGCGCGAAGATGCCGAACCGTCTGCCGCCGATCTCGAAGCCGACGCAGTCGCCCTTGACGTTGCCGGTGATCGGCTTGCCGGTGCGGTCGAAGTACTTTGCCTGCCCGGCATTGCGCAGCGACAGCGTCGGTTGCAGCCCGGCGAACTCGAACCAGGCGCACGGCATGCCCTCGCCAAGCGTCACATCGATGTACTGCGACGCGTCGTCACCGGCCATTCGGAACGAGACGAGCCAGTCGCTCCAGTCCTTCGCCTTGGCGGCGGTGGGCTTGAAGTTCGCGGCGCTCACCAGCAGGGGAAACTCGCTGGCGGGATCATTGCCCGGCGGCTGCCAGCGCGTGGGGAAGAACAAATCGATCCCCTGATCGCTCGTGTCCACCTTCATCGGGTACGCCCACAGCGACCGCGCAAACGGCGTGACGAGCAGCTGCGTCCACCACTTGTTCGTCGGCAGCGCGCGGTCGCCCTGCTCGACGACGAACAGCTCCCGCCCTTCCATCTTTTTGGCGCCATCTAGCGCATCGGCCGGTGGCGCGACGGCGTACGAGCCGGCGCCCACTTGGACGGCCTCTTGCGCGTGAAGGTTGCTGGCGGTGGCGCTGATCAACATGACGAGGACAACAAGGCGGGATAGACGGGCCATGGACAACCGATACCTTTGTTCGAGCCAGACGAAGTTGGGTTTACCTGCAGCTACTTGTACGACAGCGTGGTGTTGACGTTGCTCTTCAAGAGGTCGCACTGGCCACCGACGCCGCCGACGCTCGCCTTCTTCAGCTTGCGCGATTCGGCGTGGCCGTCCACAAAGAGGAAGTTGGCGCTGTTGTTGGCCATGTGGCGCCAGCGGATTGAGCCCGCGGCGTCGTTGTTCCATATCGTGGCGGCCTCAACATTTGGGCCGGGATCGATCGACTGAGCATTGTTGGCGTTCGGACTGTCTTCCAGCAGCAGACTGGCGTTGGCTACTCCAATGCCATATCCATCGTATTGGTGGCCGTCGATGCACCAAGCAGTGGAAATCGACCGCCATTCGTTCTCGGCCACCTGTGCGCTATCCATGATCAGCACGATCTCAGCAGAACGCTTTACCCTCGTGATCTTCGAGGGCACGCGAACGCCGCCTGGTGGGCCTGCTACTGCGGGGTCAGGCGTCAAAGGCCCGGTTGGCATGAGTCGCGGGTGAGCTGCGTAATGCACCGTCATACCGATGGAGGCAGGTACGTCGATCGTGTCTTTGTCGATGAACAGTTTCCGCGTCCCCGCGTCCCTTTCCTGATCAATGTACCGGTTGCCCTTGCCGTTCAGGGTATTCAACAACAGCACGGTCCAGTCGGTGCTCAGATCGCCGGGATTAGTTGCTTCGTAGTAGTAGCTCCAGGGCAGCGAGCCCTTGTTGGCGTTCGTGTACATCGCCATGGCCAGGCCCATCTGCTTCATGTTCGACAGGCACGCCACGTTGTTGGCCGCCCGGCGGGCGCGGTTCAGCGAGGGCAACAGGATGCTGATCAGCACGGCGATGATCCCGATCACCACCAACAGCTCGACCAGCGTAAATCCGCGATTGCGCTTGTCCATGTCCAACCTCGCTGCGTAAGAGATGAAAAGGCGGCGGCCACGACCTCCCACAGTCGATGTGCCGCCGCCTACTTCCTCGGTCGTCTCGGTTTCGTTTACTCGAACCGAATGTCATCCAGGTAGAACGTGACCGGCTTGCCCTGCCCGGCCAGCGTCCAGACGAATCCCGTCTTGATCGTCGACAGGTCCTTGCCGGTCAGATCGATCTCGTATTCCTTCCAATCCTTGGTCAGCGTGACCGGCGCGATGCCCGACTCGCTCGAGTCGTTGAAGGGCTTGTCCTTGAGGATGCCGAGCTTGAACTCGACCTTCTCGCCGCCCTCTTCGCCGCGCGCCCAGAAGCTCAGGCGCTTGGCGCCGGTCAGGTTGAATCCGCCGGGCAGGTCGCCCCAGTCGTTGGCGGGGCTCTGCCAGACGACGCCACCGAAGTTGTCGGAAGCGCGGTACGTGAACTTCATGCTCGTCGTGCCGCTGTGCGGATTGTTCGTGTTGCGCTCCTCCATGGCGATCGCGTCGGTGTTGCCCATCCAGCCCGAGGGGATGTAAGGCACCGTCGGCTGGCTGTCGGCATAAACCACCAGCGGCAGGTTGGCCTTGGCCGCGGCGGGCTTGGCAGCGTCGCCGTTGACGTACAGCGACGTGTTGGCGACGGCGGCGCCGTTGTGGTCGTCGTGCACGACGGCGTACAGCCAGTAGGCGCCGCCGTCGGTGGGCATCTTCAGTTCCACCTCGCGCTCGCCGTTCTTCACGATCGCATCCGGGAACGACGGCGGCGAGACCTGCGCGTCGCCACCGGTCTGATACTCGCCGTAGTCTTTCGTTAGCCGCCACTCGATCTTCAGCGGGTCGCCTTCGGGGTCGGTCACGTCAACCTTCGCCTTGATCGTCTCGCCCGGTTCCACGCGGGCGGCCCCAACCACCTCCACCGGTTTGATCTGCGGACACCGGTTAGCGGGCTTGTTGCCGCCCCACAGTTCCGTCATCGTGTCGGTGGCTTCCAGCCGGCTGCCATCGGGCATGAACAGGCCAAACCAGGTGGCGCTGGCCTCCTGCTTGTTTCCCCAGGTGAAGGCGTACCCGCCGAGGCAGAGCTTGTCCTTCTCGGCCAGGATGGTCTTCTCGTAGGTGGCGCGGTACTGATCGGCCTTGGCGGTGCTGGTGAGCTCCTGCGGTGCGCCCCACTCGTTCTTGCCGACTTCCCACGTGCCCGCCGGGCCGTACTCGGTCATGATGAATGGCTTGGTACCGCCAGCGGCACGGTAGCGCTCGGCGATGGATGGGCCACCGCCGTACGAGTTGATGCCCATCACGTCCACGCTCGGGCAAAGCTTGTGGAACAGCGGCACCCGCTTGCCGCCGACTTCGGCGAACACCGACATCGTCGGGTGGTTCGGGTCGAGCTCCTTGATCATCTTGGCGATGTCCTCGACCGCCTCGTAAATTAGTTCGTTGTCCGCCTCGGCATACCCTTCCATCTCGTTGCCGATCGCCCACATCAGCACCGCCGGGTGATCCTTGTACTTCATCACCGCCTGACGGGCGCGCTCCTTCTGCTCGCGCACTTGCTTGACGCTGTTGTAGTCAAACCCGTGGCGCTCGTGCCCCAGCCAGATGCCGACGGTAACGGTGAGGCCGAGTTTCTGCGCCTCATCGAGCTTGGCGTCGATATCCTCGGCCCCCCACGTGCGGAACGAATTCCCGCCGCACTCTTTGAGGAAGGGTTTGGAGGCATC
This sequence comes from Tepidisphaeraceae bacterium, assembly GCA_035998445.1. Taxonomy (NCBI): domain Bacteria; kingdom Pseudomonadati; phylum Planctomycetota; class Phycisphaerae; order Tepidisphaerales; family Tepidisphaeraceae; species Tepidisphaeraceae bacterium. The sequence continues at coordinate 38,023 of DASYHQ010000056.1, forward strand.
GCCACCCGCGCCTTCGATGAAGTAGGGTTGGCCTTCGCGGATGAGCTGGTAGTTGTCGCCGGACTTCTTCAGTTCCACCTTCGTGGCGGCGGCGTCGGCGGTACCACAGGCGGCTAGCGCGGCCAACCAAGCGGCGTGGGTCAGGATCGTTCGACTGATACGTTTGGACTGATTCATGTAGTGACTTCCAAAGGTGATTGTTTCAGATGCTGGAATAGAATCCGCTTCAGCGGATGAGACGGTTGTGCGGCCAAGCGCCGTTAACGCGTTTAGTAGTACGACGAGATGTTCCGCCACCGCAGCGAATCATTCGTGGCTGTCGTTGGCCGGGGGAAGCTGCTGGCGTGGCCATCGACGAAGAGGACGTTGGTGAAGCCAGCCTTAAGGCTCCCGTGGCGGTAGCGAAGTTTGTACGTCGTGGTGTTGTCGGAGTCGCTCCAGAACGGCAATCCAACGCCGTGGGCGCCACCCGAAGTGGGATCGGTGACTACCCGGTTGGCATTGGCTGGGTTATCGATGATGCCGCCATAGGTGTACTTGTCCGTGTACTCCAAGAACCCCGACGCCGTCAGGTCCGGCGGCGGCTGGCTGCTGTCCCCGATCGCGATCACCTCGGCCGACCGCTTGATCTGCGACACCTTGCGAAGGCGTTCGTTTGCCGGCGTTGGCGGGGTCAGCGACAGGTGAACCCCGCGGTTCGCGCCATAGCTGCGTGGGAACTGAACGCTGACACGAGGCGAGGCGCCACAAGTCCAGACCGTGCTGTTCTCCTGATTTGGGAGGTACTTCTTCAGGATGCCCTCCATTCGATCTGCCTGCTGGCCGGAAGGGTCATAGTTGCCCTTCGAGTCCACCCGGTAACCCGGCGCAAAGCAAGGGAACAGGTAGCCCTTGTTATCGCTCGAGTACAAAGCAGATGCTTGGCCGATCTGCCGCAGCTGGCTCAGACAACTGACCGTGACGGCCGCCGCGCGCGCCTTGTTGAGGGCCGGCAACAGCATCGAGATCAACAGCGCGATGATTCCGATCACCACGAGAAGTTCAACGAGCGTGAACGCGTAACGTTTGGTGCGTGACATGACGGCTCCGACTGCGAGAGGTGTACTGCTAAGACAAGGCCGGCGGCCCGCGGTTGGCGGGCCGCCGACGGAAGAGGGACGCTTAGTGAGCGGCACGCTTGCGACGCAGGGCGGCCAGGGCGCCAAGGCCCAAGACCGACAAAGCGGCGGGCTCGGGGACGGCGGCGACGCCGTCATCAAAGACCACGTTGTCGAAGTTGAAGGTCGACGTGAACGTCGAGTTGGCACCGACCACCGTGTACAACACCAGTTGCGCCGCCGTTACGGTATTACCGAAATCGGTGCCGGTCGGCACTGCGGCGGTGGTGAAGCTGACGGTTTGGTACTCGGCATTCTTCGAAAGAGTCAGGAAACCGCCTTCCTGTACGGCTCCACCGGCACCGTTCACGAACCGATATCGAAGCTGCGCAAGTCCTGACGTGAACGTGTCGACGGGAACTTGGATATCGAGACCGAACGTGTAGGTAGAGCCAGCGACCGCGGGAATGTTGAACTCGGACGAACGGATTTCGCGGATTGTGCCAGCGCCATCTCCGCCCGACAATTGCACGCTGAGCGCGGCAGTGGTCGATGGGTTTCCGCCCGTCGCTGTCCGTCCGATTGAACCCGTCCCTGGGCCACCGGCGGCCGTGACCGTGTAGCCAGCAGCGCTGGTCTGCCCGGTCGCCGTATTCAGCAACGGCGCTGAACCGTCAGCCGTCTCGAAGCCAGCATTTGCGGCATAGTTTGCCGCCGACACCGGTATGGCCATAGCGACAACCGAAAGCGACGCGAACAGAATCGTGCTGCGAACCATATGTTTCTCCTCCTGCGGACTTCGCGTGTCGATGACACGCACTTGATGTGGACCATGGTCACAACGGACCATCGTTGGACTGCCCGCCCTGCCGCTCTAACGGCCGGGCCGACCTCATTGTCTTCGGGTCTGTTAGTTTGTTGAGCCTGCGCCAGGCGGCGCCGTCGAACCGTGTACTTCCAGCCAAGTGCGCATCGCCTTTTGGACGACGGGCATATCACCGGCGCTGGTGGCCAGCAGGTGACAGGCCGCGAACGCCTCGCGGCCGAGGGCCTCGGCGTCCTGGCAGACGGCCGTCAGCTCGGGGGTTAAGCCGTAGCGCATCTGCGTGTCGTCGAACCCGACGATCGACAGGTCTTCCGGCACGCGCACGCCCGTGCGACGCGCCTCGCTCAGCAAACCGACGACGGCGGCGGCGTCGGTCATGAAGACGGCGGTCGGCGCATCGGGCAGCGTGCGCAGCCGCCGCAGGGCCTGGGCTCCGGGCTCGCGGTGGGCCGGCACGCGTAGCACCAGCTTCGGGTCGAACTCGATTCCGGCGTCCTGCAGGGCCTGCGTGTAGCCGGCGACGCGGTCGGCGTGGTCGGAGTCGTCGACGATGTTGATGCAGATCGCGATCCGGCGATGGCCGAGATGAATCAAATGCTCGACGGCCTCGCGGCTGCTGTCGCGCGAACAGGCATAGATGTAGTTGACCTTCGGGTTCTCGAACCGGTCGGCGACGACGACGGCGGGAAAGCCCTCTTCGGCGATCGCCTCGCAGACCGTGCGGGTCGCGAGCGTCGTTCGCAACACCGCGCCGCGCACACCCTTGCGCAGGAACATCTGCGTGTACGTCTCGCCCGGCAGGCGCGCCCGGCGGGCGTCGAGGATCAGCAGGTCGTAGCCGTGTTCTTCCATCCCGCACGACATGCCGTACATCAGCGCCGCGTCGAACGGGGAGCCGAGCGACGATTCACCCGTGTGGACGAACGCGATGTTGCTGGTCGACTTGCGACCGACGTTGGCGACGTATCCGGCCTCGTTGCTGGCGGCAACCACGCGTTCGCGGACGTCCTTGCTGACCATCGGGTGATTGTTCAGCACCCGCGACACCGTGGCCGCTGAGACGCCCGCCCGCTTCGCGATGATTCTTACGTTTGCCACAGATTTGCCTTCGGAACGGGACGGATATGAAACTGTTTCTGTGACAACATACACCGGCTTTTCACGAAGGCAAATCAGAATTTTTGTTTTGCGGTGGGGTATAAGCCTTCGCGAGCGCAACCGTATTTTTTACCGATATTTGGCGATTTTTAGCACTTGGCGCGAGAAATATCAGGTTGTGGCCGTGTGATAACGATGGGTAAAGAGGAATGAAAGAGGCCACGATTCACTGAAACATGTTTCAGTGAATCGTGGCCTGTCAGGGCGTGTATCGGTATCGCGATCGGCGCGTGGCCGGTCGGGAGGTTAGATGGCGATCTTTGACGGCACGTCGTAGATCGCGCCGTTACGCAGGATCTGGACGCTCTGGATGCGCGGCTGGCCGTTCACGGACTTCGGAATCGTGTTGCCACGGCCATCGTAGAACATCTTGAAGTTCAGCGTGCGCAGGCGGCCAGCCTCGATCTTCGGGACGTACACGACGTACTTGCCGTTCACCCAGACCTCCACCTCGTCCCACTGCTCGCTCGACAGGTTGGTCAGCTGGACGACCTCCAGCGTGTAGTCGAGCCGAGCCACCCCGTCGGCGGCGCCGGCCTTGGGCAGGTCGGCCTTGAACGGGTGACGGTTGGCGGCGTCGGCGCTGAACTCGGCGGGCTTGCGGTTGAGCGCCGGGTCCGAATTGGCGAAGAACGTCGCCTGCTTCGTGCAACCCACCATCGCCACCGACAACCCGACGAACGTCAACGCGACCTGCAACATACGGCTCATTGTGAATCTCCTGCGAGTACAACCATCCAATAACATGGGCCGGTAGACCAACCCATTTATGTTATCGGACGCAGGCGACCCGAATCTTCAATCCACTGGCGGCGCGAATGGAAAACCGTTTGGGCGCTGTCATTCGGCACTCCCCTACCCGAGGGTCTTCAACCACGCTTCGATGCGGTCGATGCCCTTGTCGATGTTCTCCATGCTGGTCGCGAAGCTCAGGCGGACGTGCGTCTCGAAGCCGCTGTCGTTGCCGGGAACGACGGCGACGTGGGCCTGCTCCAGCAGCGCCGCGCTGAAGCTGACGGCGTCGGTGATCTCGGCGTTGCCCGCCTTCTTACCGAAGTAGGCCGAGACGTTCGGAAAGCAGTAGAACGCCCCTTGCGGCCGCACGCAGGTGACGTTGGGCAGCTTGCTTAAGCGCTCCCACATGTGCCGGCCACGCTTCTCGAACTGCACGCGCATCTGCTCGACGCTTTCAGCGGCCCGGGGGTCGGTGAGCGCCAGGGCGGCGGGCATCTGCGTGAAGCTGGTGATGTGGCTGGTCATCTGGCTTTGCAGCTTGTTGATCGCGTCGATGATCGGCTTCGGTCCGCCGATATAGCCGATGCGCCAGCCGGTCATCGCAAAGCTCTTGCTGTGGCAGTTGAAGGTCAGCGTCTGGTCGAGCAGGCGATCGTCCAACGCGGCAAAACTGACGAATTTCAAGCCGTCGTAGACCAGCTTTTCGTAAATTTCGTCTGAAAAGACGACGACGTTCGGGTGCTTCACCATCACGTCGGCCAGCGCCTTCAGTTCGTCGGGCGTGTAGGCATGACCGGCCGGATTACTAGGGGAATTGATCACGACCACCTTCGTCCGCGGCCCGATCGCGCGCTCCAGTTGCTGCGGTGTGATCTTGAAACCGTTCGCCTCCTCGCCGCGCACGACCTTCGGTGTGCCACCGGCCAGCTTCACCTGTTCGGGATAGCTGACCCAGAACGGCGACAGGATGACGACCTCGTCGCCGGGGTTCAGGATCGCCATGAACGCCATGTACAGGCAGTGCTTGCCCCCGGCACCCACGGTCACGTTCTCGGGCTTGTACGGCAGCCCGTTCTCCTTCTGGAACTTGTCGGCAATCGCGGACTTCAGTTCGGGGAACGAGGGGGTCGGCGTGTACTTGGTCTGTCCCTTATCCAGCGCGGCCTTGGCGGCCTCCTTGATGAACGCGGGCGTGTCGAAGTCCGGCTCGCCGGCACCGAACCCGACGACGTCCACCCCCGCTTTCTTCAACGCGTTCGCCTTGGCGGTGACGGCCAGGGTGATCGATTCGGACACCAGCTTCATACGCTCTGCAAGGGCAACCATTTGAGGCTCCAATGTTGGGAAATCAGCGGCGGGAAACGGTATCGGGGGGGCGGGAAGAAGGCAAATGACCAGGCCCGGTAGTATGTCCGTTTGAATTGAGACGGGTCTTTACCCCCTCTCCCGGTACACCGGGGGAGGGCTGGGGAGGGGGCCTGTTCTCTTCTCTTACCATGACACGTGCGACGGCGCAGCCCTCTGACCGTTTGGGATTTGGAGCTTGGTCATTTGTTGGTCATTGGGCTTGGGATTTTGCATTCCGATCCTTCCAATCCAGCCGATACCACCCCAATGCCCCTGCGCCTCTCACTGAGCCCGGAAACCGTCGCCGGTCAGGCGGAACTGATCTTCGATGGTGACCACCTCCAACGGGTCGTGCTGGAGGGGATCTTGACCGCGAAGGTCAGCCTGGCGATCGCGACGGCGGACTTCAAGGCGATGCTGATCCCGCGGCCGCGCGAACGGCGGGCGAAGTCGATCGTGCAGCACCTGCGCGCCCTGGCCGACCGTGGCGTCGAGATCCGCCTGCTGCATGCCGGCACGCCATCGTCGGCGGCGCTGCGCGAGCTGAAGGTCGCGCTGCCGCACAACCTCACGATCCGCCGCTGCCCGCGCCTGCACGCCAAGACGGTCGTCGTCGACTGCAGCGCGATGTACCTCGGCAGCGCCAACCTCACCGGCGCCGGCCTAGGCGCCAAGGCCGACGGCCGACGCAACTTCGAGTGGGGCGTGTGGACGAGAAGCGGGTCGATGATCGACGCCGTGCTGGCGCAGTTCGACGCGTTGTGGGAAGGCCACCACTGCGAAACCTGCAAGCGCCGCGACGTCTGCCCCGTGCCGCTGGAAGAGCCGGATCTGTAGGACCTGCGAGTAGTCTCGCGTTGCAGTTCTTCTGTAGGACAGGCATTCCTGCCTGTCTTTCCCTCGTCTTCCTCTCTCCCCGTATTCCTACTTCTGTGGCACAGGCATTCTTGCCTGTGTCTCCCCCTGTCTTCTGTCTTGGGCGGGACGGACATTCCTGTCTGACTCTCTTTGCGTTGCGCTCCCCTAAAGAAAACGTAAGAGACGCGAAGTCTCGAAGGCACGAAGGAAGCGCGAAGGAAACCGCAACCCGATGCCCTGGCGGCGGTTTGGGCAAGCGAAAACGCGAACTTGTGCACCATTGTGCACCATTCTGCACCATCGGGTGATGGGAATGGGGTCTGGCCACGTCCTCGGCACGTCTATTCATATGTCAAAGAGCACACTATCCATCTCTACGCCCGCGCTGCGCGATTAAGTCGAGTTTGGCGCAACGCCCTCTGTTTTCTTCGTGTCTATCTTTGCGTCTTCGTGCCTTTGTGGCTCCCCATATTGGGTCGTGGCTCCGCCGCGTGGCAGGCAAGAATGTCCGCGCCACCAAAGACAGAAAATAGGCAGAGAGAATACGGAGGGATAGGAAGACGGGGGGAGAGACAGGCAGGAATGCCTGTCCTACAGAAGATTGGAGAACGTGTGGAGTGGAAAAGCTGATACCGCTCCACCGTTATTATACGGTAGAGGGGACTGGACGCGTGCGCCGAACAAATCGTAGCAATGTTAGAAAGAACGACGGCCCTCCCGTTGTGGGAGGGCCGTCGTTTGTCGGTGTTCGTTCGCGGGTACGCGTGTCGCACCCTTAGCGAAGCTTACATTCCCGGAGCCGTCACGCCGCCACCGGCCTTGGCGGTGTTGTACATGGTCTTCAGCTGCTGATAGCGGGGCTTCAGGGCCTCAGGCATCTGGGCCTGCATGCCCTCCAGCTTGGCCATGGCTTGGTCGGCCATTTCCATCTTGTTTTCACGAACATACTGCGTGGCCTGCGTGATGAGGGTCTCGGCCTCGTTCTGCGCGCTGGCGGCGGTGCCGGTGACGCCCGTGGAGTCGGCGGGGCTGTCGGCGGCGGCGTCCTTGGCTTCGCTGCCGGCGTTACGCACCTCGGTGCCGGCGTTGATGATCGCCTGACCAGCACGGTCGGCGGCATTGCCCGCGGCATCGACGGCGCCCGACGCCGTGTTCGCCGCGCCCTCGCCGGCATTCTCCACCGCATTTCCGGTCGCGTTGGCGGCGTTGTTCATGTCATTGGTGGTGTTCTCGGCCGCAGGCGCCGGTGCAGGCGTGGTCGGCGTCGCGGGAGTTACCGTATCGGTGGTCTCCGATCGATCACAGCCAACAATAGCGGCCAACGACAACGCTGCGGCAACGGCAAGATAATTCTGACGCATAAGGTCCTCCAAGGGAGTTTGAGGGTTTCGTTCGTCCTGTTCCCAATAGGCTATGTCGCTCGGGCAGATCTGGGCAACGGGAAATCCCGTAAATTGCGGAAATGGAGTCCTGGCAGCGGACACATGTAGGATTCGCCGCGGAGACCGTGAAATACGCGGAGACAGAGGAGAAGGCGGAGATCTTGCCTCCCTGTCGAGGCACAGGCATTGAGCGGCTCTGTTGAAAAGAGGGTTGAACGCCAAGACGCCAAGGACGCCAAGCGAAGAAGCGCGAAGAGAATCCTCTTCTCTCTTCTTTCCTACCTTGGCGTTCTTAGCGTCTTGGCGTTCAACGACGAATGTTTTCCACAGAGCGCGTTGAGCCCATCATGCTGAGAGATTTCTCATTTCATCTGTAGCGGGCGCAGGAAACGTTGTTTTCCCGAAGAGAGCGGTAGCGACCTGACCCATCTCGACAGGACGAGCACTTATCCTCATGCCGATCCCTCAGGTCGCTACCGCTCCCGTTCGGGATGACAGTGCCTTGATCCCCGACGAATGAAGTGAAAGTGCTCTGGGTGCGGGTGATTTCGTTCTTCCCGAGTCGACAGCCGCTCAAAATCACCCTCACCTAGCCTCTCCCGAAGCATGCGGGAGAGGGACCGGAGCGGTGTCGCCCAACGGCTGGACGTCGAAGCGCCTCCACCTTCTCCACCCCTCTCCGCGTCCTCCGCATCTCCGCGGTTCGTGTTCTCCCAACCCCGGTGGACGATCGGCGTGCCTGCGCAACAGAACTAGTCACTGACCGGCGTGGGGCGCAGGTGCTGATGGATGGTTTCCACCAGCTTCGCGGGATCGAGCGGCTTGGTGAGAAAGTCGGAACAACCGGCCGCCAGGCAGGCGGCGCGGTCGGAATCGCGGGCGTGGGCGGTGAGCGCGATGATCGCCGTGCGCACGCCGGCGGCGCGCAGTTGCGCGGTGGCTTGGTAGCCGTCAACGCCGGGCATCTGCATGTCCATCAGCACGAGGTCGAACGGTTCGACCGACGCCGCGGCGGCGTTGAACGCGTCGATCGCAGCAGCGCCGTCCCCCACCGCCGTCACCGTGGCGCCGAGCCGCTGGAGGATCATCTTGAACATCAACTGGTTGGCCGGCACGTCCTCGGCCAGCAGGAGGCGCAGGCCCTTCAGGTCTTGCTGTACCTGCGGCGCGGCCGTCGCGCAGGGCATGGGATCGGTCATCATCGCCACGCCGTTCAGTGAACCGGGATCGATCGTGACGCTGAAGGTCGATCCCCGGCCGGCCTCGCTGGTAACGGTGATGTCACCCCCGAGCATGCGCGCCAGTCGCTGCGAGATCGCCAGCCCCAGCCCGGTGCCCTCGTAGCGGCGCGACGGCGAGGTATCGACCTGCCCGAACCGCTGGAACAGGCCATCGATCTGCACGGGCGTCATGCCGATGCCGGTGTCGGTCACGTCAAACCGCAACTGCGAAGGTAGTGACGACGGCGCGTCCTCACCGTCATTGGACGACTGCCCGGCGGGCGACTGCACAGTGGGCGACGGCTCTGTGGGCGGTGTTGCGGCAGGTGACGATGTGAGGCGCACGCGCAGCGTGATGCCGCCAACCTCGGTGAACTTGATCGCGTTGCCGACCAGGTTGATCAGGATCTGCCGCAGGCGCATCGGGTCGGACTGGATGAACCGGGGCACGGGCGCGTCGCACGCGACCGTGAGCGACAGCCCCTTCTCGGCCGCGCGCGGGTGCAGTTCGGAGACGACCTCGTCCAGCGTGCGGGCGACGTCGACGTCGCCCATGCGGATCGTCAGCCGGCCGGCCTCGATGCTGGCCAGGTCCAGCACCTCGTTGATGATCGACAGCAGGTGCCGCGCGCTGCGATGGATGACGCCGAGGTGCTGCTGCCGTTTGCTTGCCGGCAGTTCGGGGTCGGACAGCACGTCGGCGTAGCCGAGGATGGTCGTCAGCGGCGTGCGCAGCTCGTGGGACATATTGGCCAGGAACTCGTCCTTGGCGCGGCTGTGGGCGTAGGCGGTCTCGCGGGCGGCGCGCAGTTCGGTGTTGCTCTTGCGCAGCTGCTGCGTGCGCTGCGCAACGCGGTCCTCGATCGTGCGGTAGGCCTTCTGCAGGTTGGCGGCCATGCGGTTAAACGCGCTGGCGAGCGTGCCGATCTCGTCGCGGCGCCCCTCGGCGACGGGGACGTCCCAGCGGCCCTCGGCGAGCGCTACGGCGGCGTTGGCGATGTTCAGCACCGGGCGCGTCACCCGCGTCGCCAGCACCCAGGTGAGCGCCGCCACCGTCGCGCTGGCCAGCACCGCCGCGATCAGCCCGAACATGCGGATGCGGTTGCCCGCCGCCAGCACCTCGTCCTCGCGCTGCATGCTGACCACGCCCCACCCGTTGCTCGCGCGGGCCGCCTGCGACAGCCATCGCACGCCCTGCGAATCGGTAAAGGCCAGCGCGCCGTCGCGCTGCGTTTCCAGCATGGCGGCAACGGGTGGAAACTCGGCGTAGTCGGTCAGTTGGTCCTGCGGCGCCAGTTGCGGGTGCGCGACCAGCAGGCCTTGGTCGTCGACGACGAACGAGTACCCGGTCTCGCCGACCGTCGCCGTCCCCACCTGCTGGCCGAGGCGCTCGAGCGACACGCCGATCACCGCAACGCCGACCACCTGCCCCTGGGCGTTGCGGATCGGCGCGGCGAGCGTCATGCCTGGCAGATCGGTCGTGCGGCTGATCACCGCCTGGCGCGTCACCCGGTTGCCCTCGGCGGCGCCGCGGAACCAGGCGCGGTCGTGGTAGTTGCGCGGCGACAGGTCGTCGGCGCGCACGAAGTCGCGCCCGTTCAGGTCGACGATCGCGATCAGGTAGAACCAGCTGTAGACCCGCTTCACGCGCAACAGCACCGACCGCTGCTGCTCGGGGTCCATCGTCATGATGGCCGGGTTGGACGCCAGCATCTGCAGCACGCTGATGGTCGCCTCGTCCCACATCTCCACGTTTTCCGACAATCGCTGGGCCACCTGGGCCAGTTCGGCGTGGGCCTTGTCGCGCAGCGTGCGACCGGCGAGCCAGCTCGGTACCAGGATGCCCGCCGCCATCACCGGCACCGTCGCCAGCAGGATGAGCGCCACAAGGCGGGACCGAAGGCTGATGGGCGTGAACGTCATGATTGAAGGCCGTGGACGGTGCGGGGGTTACGGCGTCCCATTGTACATCGGATGAGCCGAATGCCGCAGGTGAATCGGCGGAGGTTAAATGCAGGATTGAACCGCGGAGGACGCGGAGATGGAGGGAGGAGAAAGATCGCAATTTGAACATCAATACGAGGCGCCCTGCTCTGGTCCCCTCTCCCGCGTACTCGCGGGGGAGGGTTAGGGAGGGGGCCGCTTTTGGACAGGTCCACGATCAGTCCCCCTCCCTAGCCCTCCCCCGGAGTACCGGGAGAGGGGACCGGAGGGCAACGCGTTTGCTCGAGCGTGCGTCGCGTACGGTGATTACCCCTCACTCCGCCTCTTCTCCCTCCATCTCCGCGTCCTCCGCGCCTCCGCGGTTATCCGAACGTTGCGTCCAGAGGCCTTGGTCAATGGGCCTGCGTGCTCCGTTGGTCGTTGGCCGTCGCGCGGCTATCATCGGCGGCGCGTGTTGTCCCAACTGTCTCACAAGCTCTTGCCGTTGCTTCAGCTGACGCGCATGGCGTTGGTCTTCACCGCCATCGCGGACGCGGCCTGTTCGTTTCTGCTGTTGCATCGGTTTCACCTCGATACGCTGCCGTGGCGCGAGCTGGCGTGCGTGGTGGGGATTTCGGTCGGGTTGTACGGGTTCGGGATGAGCCTGAACGACATCATCGACCGCCGGCGCGACGGCACGGTGGCGCCGCACCGGCCGCTACCGAGCAACCGCATGGGATTGACGACCGCCCACCTCGTGTGCGGCGGGCTCTTCACGCTGGCGATCGCGTCGGCGGCGGCGTACTCGCAGTTCACCGGGATCTGGCTCAGCCTGGGCCTGGCCATCTGGACCGGTCTGCTGATCTACTTCTACGACGTGGCCGGTAAGTATCTTGTTGCACCGGGGTTGCTGAGCCTTGGGTTGATCCGGTTCTTCCACTGCCTGATTCCGGCGCCGCAACTGCCGGTGTTGTGGCATCCGTTGCTGTTGCTGAACCACGTCGCGGTGCTGTCGGCGATCGCGTATCACTTGGAAGAAAAGCGGCCGGCCCTGACGCGGGCGCACTGGTGGACCGCGTTGGGCGGCCTTGCGGTGCTGAACGTCGCGGTGATCGCGCTCGTCGCCACCCGCCGGGCCGAGCGGTTTGGGAGCTGGATGGGGGCCTTGAACCTGACACCGGGGCTGCTCATACCCGCCGGCGCCGTGGTCGCGTTCGGTCTGCTGGCGGTTTGGACGGTTCGGCGTTGCGCGACGGGTCGTGAGGCGGGGCAGCAACTGATGCTGTACGGCCTGCTCTGGCTGATCGTCTACGACGCCGCGTTTACCGGCGCGTACGTCAGCTGGCAGGCCGCGATTGCGATCGCGCTGTTGCTGCCGGTGGCGTACCTGTCGGTGCAACTAATGCGCTGGTGGTCGGCCGTCGTCGCGATCAGCCAGCGTCCGGCGTACAAGCGGGCCGAAAGCTAGGGAAGTGGACTTTCGGCATGTTTGCTGAAGCCCATCCTGCCTGCGTACGGCGTGGGCAATCTCCGTCTCACTTGCCTACGATTAGTGTTGTGCGTCCGGCCCGCGCGCGGGTACGATGAACGCCCCGTTTTTCGCACCCTGAGGAGTAATCACCGATGTCCACCGCCGCCTCCCCCACCGCCGGGTTGCCGACCAGCAGCGTAACGGCCCACCAGGGCAACGTCACCGATGCCGTCAGCGCACCGGCCAACCCCAGCAGTGGCACGCAGCCGGCCGACGGCGCGTCGGCTGAGGGGTCGTCCACGATTCACGTTGAGGAACGCAAGCTCTCCCTGCACGACTTCCTGAAGACCGCCGTGAAGATCGGCGGTTCGGATATCCACCTGCAGGCCAGCAGCGTCCCGATGATCCGCGTCGACGGCCACGCCAAGTTTTTGGACGTGCCCAAGCTCACCGACGAGGTCATAACCGAGTACGTCGACCAGATCCTCAACGCGCAGGGCGAGCCCAAGGAGAAGCGCGACCTGCTGGAACACAAGGGCAGCGTCGACGTGGCCTACAGCTTGGGCATCGGCCAGCCTCGCTTCCGTACGAACATCTTCCACAGCCGCCAGCAGTACGCGATCGTCATGCGTCGCATCGTGACGAAGATCCCGAACTTCGAAGAGCTGAACCTGCCGCCGCAGATCGAGACGATGTCCGACTACCGCCGCGGCATCGTGATCGTGTCGGGCACGACCGGTTCGGGTAAGTCGACCTCGCTGGCGGCCGTCATCGGCAAGATCAACCGGACGCGCAACGAACGCATCATCACGGTTGAGGACCCGATCGAGTTCGAGCACCAGAACGCCAAGTCGCTGGTGAGCCAGGTGGAGGTGGGCCAGGATTCGGAAAGCTTCGATTACGCGCTCCGCGCCATGATGCGTCAGGACCCGGACGTGATCCTGATCGGTGAAATTCGCGACAGCTTCTCGCTGACGACCGCCCTTCGCGCCGCCGACACGGGCCACTTGGTCTTCACGACGATCCACGCGACGAACGCCCCGATGACGATCGGCCGCATCAGCTCGCTGTTCATCCCCGAACAGCGCGAGCTGCAGCAGGAACAGCTGGCGATGAACCTGAACGCGGTGGTCTGTCAGCGCCTGGCCAAGCGGCGCGACGGCAAGGGCCGCGTGCCGGTGAACGAGATCATGATGGCCACGCCGCTCGTGCGCAAATACATCCTGGAAGGCGAGTTCGACAAGCTCAAGGGCTGCGTGGGCAACCGCGAGAGCGGCAGCCAGAGCTTCGACCAGCACCTGACCGAGCTGTTCCACAAGCAAATCATCGACGTCGGCGAAGCCACCCGCCTGGCCAGCAACGTCGACGCGCTGAAGCTGGCCCTCCGCGGCATTAGCAACAGCGATACGCGCTTGCGATAGCTGCCTGGAGCGTGCTGCAATAGGCACGCGGGCTAACCGTAATGACAAGGGCCTCTGAACCGAAGGAAGCTTTCCCTTGAAAGCTTCTTGCGGTTCAGAGGCCCTTGTCATTGAAGGCGCGCAGAACGTCGATCTCACCTGGGTTTGCTGCCGAAGTATCACCGCCGAAGTCGTGAGCGCCGGTGCAGCAGCGTCATAACCCGCACATTTGAATTCGAAGGTACGCGCGCGCGACAGAAGATATTTTAGGAACGGGTTTTATTGTTGAACCTGCTGGACAGCCGATGAAGATGGCTCAGCCCCCTTGCAGGAGAGACCTTCTCGATGGATTTTCGTCGTAGCCCCAAGCGTCGTACCGCCCGCCCGACCACCGTCAACATGATCGAACAGCTGGAGCGGCGCACGCTGATGTGTTCCGACCTGCACGACGCCTACCAGTTGCCCGCCACACATTTCAACGTGAATGGCGCAGTGCTGGCCGCGTCGGCGACCGCGACCGCCGTCGCGGCGGTGGAGTCGCGCGATATTGGGAACGTCGGCGCAGCGGGGAGCACGTCGGAGTCGAACGGCACCTACACGATCGCCGGCAGTGGCCACGACATCTGGGGAAACAACGACGGCCTCCGCTTGACATCGCAATCGCTCACCGGTGATGGCTCGATCGTCGCCCGCGTCACCAGTCAGCAGAACACCGACCCCTGGGCGCGCTCCGGCATCATGATGCGCGAGTCGCTCGCCTCGAACAGCAAGTTCACGATGGTCGCCGTCACACCGAGTAACGGCACCTTCTTCAGCGGGCGAGGCTCGACCGGTGGCTACGCTTGGCGCAGCGCCAACCCGTCCTACGCCAACCCGCTGTGGTTGAAGCTGACGCGGGCCGGGAACACGTTCATCGGCTACCGCTCGACCAACGGCACCTCGTGGACCGAATCGGGCCGGACGACGATCAGCATGAGCGCGACGATCCACGTCGGCCTGGCCGTCAGCAGCCACAAGGTAGGCACGCTGTCGGTCGCCAGGTTCGACAACGTCCAGTTCCCCACCCCGCTGCCGGGCGACACCGAGAGCGCCCCGACCGCCCCGTCGCAGCTATCGGCACGGCCCGATGCAACGCCGAGCGTCAGCCTGACCTGGACCGACAACTCGTCGAACGAGACGCTGTTCCGCATCCAACGCAGCACCAACGGCGGCTCGACCTGGTTCGACCTGGCCACCACGGGCCCCAACGCCACCAGCTACAACCATAGTTCCGTGCTGCCCGGTCAGTCCTACGCCTACCGCGTGCGTGCCGAGGGCACCGCCGGCGTCTCGAATTACAGCGCGATGGTCAGCGGCACGATCCCACAGCCCAACCTCGGCGACTGGACGAGCGGCGACATCGGCAACGTTGGAGCGGGTGGCGGCAATGCCGTGGCCAACGGTGTGCACAGCGTCGCCGGCAGTGGTCACGACATCTGGGGCAACAACGACGCGTTCCGCTTCGTCCACCAGCAACTGACCGGCGACGGGTCGATCGTCGCCCGCGTCACCAGCCAGCAGAACACCGACCCCTGGGCGCGCTCCGGCATCATGATCCGCGAGTCGCTTGCGTCGAACAGCAAGTTCACCATGGCCGCGGTTACGCCAAGCAACGGCACGTTCTTCAGTGCGCGCAATTCGACCGGCGGCTACGCCTGGCGCAGCGCCAACCCGTCTTACGCGCTCCCGCTGTGGTTGAAACTGACGCGCACGGGCGACACGGTCGTGGGGTACCGTTCGACCAACGGCACCACCTGGACCGAGACCGGCCGCACGACGATCAGCATGAACCGCACGGTCTACGTCGGCCTGGCCACCACCAGCCACCGCACCGGCACGCTCTCGACCGCGAAGTTCGACAACGTCGCCGTGGACAACGACACCACGGTCCCGACACCCGGCGGCTTCACGCCGTTGTTCAACGGTCAGAACCTCAGCGGCTTCTACACCTGGACGCCCTCGCAGGGAAAGAACAACGACACCGCCGGCTATTTTGAGGTCGAGAACGGCATGATCCACGTGCTGGGCATTCCCAACACGGGCGCGCAGCAGGAGTTCGGCTACCTCTCGACCAACGCGTCGTACGCGAACTATCACCTGCGGTTCCAGTACAAGTGGGGCGTGACCAAGTTTGCCCCCCGCGCCGGCAGCAGCACGCCGCGCGACTCGGGCGTGCTGTACCACGTCAACGGGCCCGACCAGCTGTGGCCCCTGTCGGTGGAAACGCAGGTACAGGAAGGCGACACCGGCGACTTCTGGATGCTGGGCACGGGCGGCAGGGAGACGACGATCGACACGACGATCGTCAACGGGTCGTATCCGAAGAAGTACGCCGTCGGTGGCGTCGCGGCATCGCAGCGTGGCGGGCGAGTCGTGAAGGGCACGACGGCCGAATCGCTGACCGACTGGAACACCGTCGAGGTGATCGCCGACGGCAACGTGCTGACGGTGATGGTCAACGGCGTCGTCGTGAACCGCGCGACCAACGTGCGCATGCCCGACCCGAACGACCCGACGAAGACCATCTCCCTCACCAGTGGCCGGATCGCCTTCCAGGCCGAGGGCGCCGAGGTCTGGTATCGCAACATCGAGATCCGCAACCTCGGTTCGACTCCCGCGCCCGCCGGCGCCACCGTGCTGCTGAGCGGCAGCACCGGCACCGGCAAGTTCGAGAAGCGCAGCGGAGGCGGCGCCGTCGGCTGGACCTACACCGGTGGCGCAATGACGGTCGCCAGCGGCACTGGCGACATCCGCACGAAGGACCGCTTCGCCGATTACAAGCTGCACATCGAGTTCAAGACCAATCCCAAGCCCCACAACGTCGCCGAGCAGGACCGCGGCAACAGTGGCATCGCGCTGGCGGGCAGCTACGAGCTTCAGGTGCTCGACTCGTACGAGCGCGCCCTTGCCGACACGAACGACCTGGGCGCGATCTACGGCGTGAAGAACGCCGCGGTCAACGCCGCCCTTCCCGCCGGGGTGTGGCAGGCCTACGACATCGACTTCACCAATGCCCGCTGGAACGGCAGCACGAAGATCGCCAACGCGCGCGTCACCGTGCGTCTCAACGGTGTCCTGATTCACGACAACGTCGAGATTCCCACGAGCACCCTGACGTTCGAAAGCGAAACGCCCGGCCTGCGCCCGATCATCCTGCAGGACCACGCCAACGCCGTTCAATACCGTAACATCTGGCTTATCAACGGCTAACGAGCGATAGGCCTATGGCTCTCGAATGGTTTAGCCAGAAATGAAAACTTCCGAAACCCCTTCCCTCCCCCATCCGTACTGGTACAATGGGAAGCCCTTCGCGACGGATCAGTCCGTCGAATAGAAGGCTGAACGGTCGAGTCGGCCTTTCTCCCGATTCGATCAAGAGTCTCTTACTCGCGGTGCCACCCGAGCGTCTCCTGCGGCCTTTTTGGCCGTAAGCCACGCTCCCGAGGGTCGCGGGAAGAACAGACTGCCGAGCGATTCACGCTTGCCACCGGCTGGGCCTTCCGCCCCGTCGTGTCATGCCGTGGCCGTCCCGCCGCCTGCTTTTCCCCGTTCTCCCTCATCACCGCTGAAAAGGTTGGCCGAACATGGCGGTAGATCCTCGTTTTCTCGTCGAATCTGGTCCGGAAGTCTTCACCGGCAACGAACTTCTGGTGAAGGGCTGCCTCGAAGTTGAAGGTGGCCTGAACCTCATGACCGGCTATCCCGGTTCCCCGGTCGCAGGCTTTTTCGACACGATGGGCGACCTCGCCCCCCTGCTGCAGAAGCACGGCGTTCGCGCCTTCCAAGCCAACAACGAAGCCCTCGCGGCCGCGGCACTGAACGGCAGCCAGATGGCGCCGATCCGCGGCATCATCGCGATGAAGAACGTCGGCCTGCACGTCGCCGCCGACGCGCTGGCGCTGGGCAACCTCGCCGGGGCGCACCCGCAGGGTGGCGCGGTCGTGGTGTGCGGTGAAGACCCCTGGTGCGACAGCACGCAGGTGCCGGCCGACAGCCGATTCCTGTGCGAACATTTGCGCATGCCCGTCGTGGAACCGGGCAACGGCCAGCAGGTGAAGGACTGGATCAACCTGTCGTTCAAGTTGTCGCAGAGCGCCGGCCTGTTCATCGGTTACATCATCACCACCGCCCACGCCGACGGCGGCGGCACCGCCTACTGCAAGCCCAACCAGTGGCCGACGCTGAACACGAACGACAAGGTCGCGCTGGAGACGCCGAAGATCGATCTGAACAAGCTCCTGCTGCCGCCGCGCACGTGGCAGGAAGAACTGAAGGTGCCCGCCCGCTTCGAAACGACCATGAAGGTCGCGCGGGAACTGGGCATCAACCGGATTGAGTATGCCAACCGTGGCATGGGCGTCTCGCCCATGCGTGCAAATAGGCCGGATGATTCAATTGGTAGCAGCGGCGCGGCCGAAGCGACTGGCGACAATAACGATTCTCCTACTGCTGACATGCATGGGCGAGACGCCCATGCCACGGTAAAAGCCCCGCTGGGCTTCATCGTCACCGGCATGGGCGGGCCATATCTCCGCCATATCCTGGCCGACATTGGCCTGGGTGGGCACTTCCCCATCCTGCAGATGGGCATGAGCTACCCGGTCGACGTGAAGCTGGTGGCCGAGTTCAGCCAGTTGTGCGACAAGATGATCGTGATCGAGGAACGCCGCAGCTTCCTCGAAAAGGGCATTCGCGACGAGGCGTTCCACAAGCTGTCGAACGCCGATGCCATGGACCTCGTCGGCCGGTTGTACGGCAAGACGTTCCCGCACGATCTGGCCGGCATTCCCGACTCGCGCGGCCTGAACCCCAGTGTGCTGGCGCAGTACATCATCCCGCTCATCAAGGCGACCGAAGAGGTGCCGCCGGAACTGCGCAACGGCAAGCTGAGCGCCGAGTTGCTTCGCCTGCGCACCGCCAGCAAACCCAAACTGAACGTGCTGGGCGCCAGCGTGGCGGATCACATCGTCCCCCGCACGCCCACCTTCTGCCCCGGTTGCCCCCACCGCGATAGCTCGGCCGCCTTGCTGGAAATTCGCAAGAACTTCCAGGACCCCGAGTACATGCTGAAAAACCACGGCACCGGCCCGGTCGACATGGTCGCCCACGGCGACACCGGCTGCTACACGATGCTGATGTTCGCCCCCACCGAACAGCTCATGCACAACTACAGTGGCATGGGCCTCGGCGCCGGCACGGGCAGCGGCATCGACCCGTTCATCACCAACAAGCAGATCGTCTTCATGGGCGATGGCACGTTCTTCCATAGCGGCCAGATCGCCATCAGCAACGCGATCAAGGCCGGGCAGGACATCACCTTCATCATCCTGGAGAATGGCACCACCGCGATGACCGGCCACCAGGAACACGCCGGCACCGAGATCGACATGCTCGGCAACCGCAGCTACCTGCAGAACATCGAGGAGATCTGCCGCGGCCTCGCCGGCACGTCGCCGTTGACGGTCGTCAAGCTGCGCCCCGAGCGCCGCTCGCAGTACAAGAGCGTGCTGGAGAAGACGATCATCAGCGACGGCGTGAAGGTGATCATCGCCGACAAGGAGTGCGGCATCACCTACAACCGCACGCAGCTGAAGGAAGAGCGCAAGACGATCAAGAAGCACGGGTATCTTCCCAAGAAGACCCACATGAACGTGACGCCCGAGGTGTGCGAGCACTGCCTTGAATGCACCAAGGCGACCGCTTGCCCCGGTTTGACGACCGTGGAGACCGACTACGGGCGCAAGATCGACACCGATCTTACCTGGTGCACGAACGACGGCGCCTGCGAGCGCGTGACGACCAGCAACGACTACGGCGACAGCGTGAAACCCTGCCCGAGCTTCGAGCAGATCACCGTCGTGCGCCAGCGCCGCCGGCGATACACGCTGCCGCACATGGCGCTCGACAAGCTGCCCGACCCGGTCGCGATCCACGACCTGTCGGCCCCCGGCTCTGCCTGGCGCGCCCACATGGCGGGCGTGGGCGGCATGGGCATCGGCGTCGTCAACGCGATCCTCGTCCGCGCCGGTCATAAGCAGGGCTACCGCGTTTTGTTCCAGGACAAGAAGGGCCTGGCCATCCGCAACGGTGGCGTGTACAGCCAGATCACGTTCATGAACGATGACGCGGCAGCTCGTTCCACGGGCGGCCCGCCCGTGTCTTCGCCGGCCTCGTCAGACCAGGACAATCACGGGCGGGCCGCCCGTGGTACGACGGACCTCGAATCGTCCGTCGCCATTCCACCGGAACACGCGACCACCGGCGCCATTCCCTACGCCAAGGCCGACCTGCTGCTCGGCATCGACATCCTGGAAGCCGCCCGCGCGATTGATCCGCGCGAGCCGTTCCGCGTGGCGCACAAGGATCGCACCTGTGCCGTGCTGAACACGCACAAGCAGCCGACGGTCTTCCACCTGCTGGGCAAGAGCGACTTCGACCCCGAGCAGTTGCGCCAGGACATCTTCGACACCTGCCGCGTGGAACATTCGTACGCGAAGAATTTGTCGGAACTGTGCGAGCAGCGGCTGGGGTCCAAGCAGTACATGAACATCATGATGCTCGGCGTGGCGTTCCAGCTTGGGCTCATCCCCGTGTCGGCCCACAGCATCGCCTGGGCGATCAAGGACAGCATCCGCCGCGACCACCGGAAGAACCTGAAGGCCTTCAACATCGGCCGCAAGCTGGCGCTCGAACCCCGCGCGCTGCCGAAGAAGCCACAGGCCGAGACGTGGGATCAGCTGGTGACGAACAAGGTTCGCATCATCCGCAAGAGCGTCGCCTTCGGGCGCAACCACGCAATGCGCTTCGAGAAGATCGTGCAGGGCGCGATGAAGCAGTTCCGTGACTTGCCGGAGGAACTGAAGTACGACCTGACCCTGCGCATCTACGATTTGATGCAGTACGAGGGCGCGACCTACACCAAGCGCTATTTGGACGCCGTGCGCACCGTGTACAAGCGCGACCTCGCGTCGCCCGTCGCTGACGCCCGCAGCTTCGCCGCGACGCAGGCGACGATCTGGAATTTGGCCAAGGTGATGCTGATCAAGGACGAGCCGTACGTCGCCTACCTGCTGACGCGCTTCGAGAAGAAGCAGCGCGACATTCACAAGTTCGGCGTCGACGTCTCCAACGGTGACCGCATCGTCTACCGGCATCACACCAGCCCCGAGTTCAACGTCGGGCCGTGGCGCGTGCGGCTGAAGATCACCACGAGCGACTGGCAGCTGAACATCGTGCGCCACATGAAGTGGTGGCGCAAGCTGCCCGGCTGGCACAGCCGCGAGGTGTCGTTCCGCGAGTGGTACTTCGATTTGCTGGACCGCGTGAGCCTCGCCGGCGACGCGCAGTACGCCCAGGCCCTGCGCGTGCTGAAGTGCCCCGAAGAGGTCAGCGGCTACCGCGAGGTGCGCTACCCGAAGATGGACCGGGCCAAGGAACTGGTGGAAGCCGAACTGTCGCCGGTGGTATCGGATCGACAGTCGGAACAGAAGCCCGAGGTCGAACTACGCGCGCCGTCGCGGGTTTGATTCCAGCAGAACGTTCACCGCGGAGGCGCGGAGAACGCGGAGACAGAGGGAGGAGAAGCCACGGCATTCGTCTTCTCCCTCTATCTCCGCGTCCTCTGCGTCTCCGCGGTTGCATTTGGATTGAGAGGATGAAAGCGGCTTCTGATCAAGCCGCCTCTAACGCCGAAGCCCTACGCCCCTGCACCGCCGCCCCCGCGATCACGCATAGCAGCGGCTCCACCGGCACGCGGTATCGCAGCGAACCCACCGACATCACGTGCACCAGCGAAAAATAGATCGCTGGCGCGACGAGGAACAGCACCACACCCCACGGCAGCCCGCGCCGCCATAGGCCGAGGATGATCAGCACGTACAGCGGCAGCGCGTAAGCGATCCCGATCACCTGATACAACGGTCGGCCGAATTCGGCGCTTAGGGGAATCGGTGACCACGTGCGCGCCAGCTTCACCACGCCCAGCCGCATTGCTTCAAGGGGTCGCTCGGAGATAAACCGCCAGCCGAGCGATTCGAGGTAGTCGGATCGCTCGACCTCGTTCATCGCCTGCAGTTCCGGCATCCGCTGCACGAACGACTGATCGCTCGCCCCCGTCGCGGCGGGGTTAAAGCCGTCGTACAGCGTGATGCCGCCGTTCGTGGTCGCCAGCACCGCCCGGCCGAGCAGCCGCTCGTTGCGCATCGCCCAAGGTGCGAACAGCGCCGTCAGGCAAGCAACCGCTGCGACGGTGATTACCGCGCGACGGCGCCAGCCGATTGGCATCACCATTGGCAGCGCGATCGCCAGCAGCAACGCCGACGGTCGGACGATCGCCGACAGCGCAAGGCATGCGGCCCCTAGAATCGCGGGCCACGCTCGCCGAAGGTCGCCCGTGCTCCACGCCAGCCCTGCCGCCCCCCACGCCAGCAGCGCCGTGAACAGCGTCTCGCTTAGCGCCAGCCCGGTAAAGTAAACGAGAAACGGATTAAACGCCGTGAACGCCGCCGCCAACAGTGACGGCCCCACCGCCAGCCACCGCCGGGCCAGCAGGTAGGTGGCCAGTACAGTCGACGTGTCGATCAGCGCCTGCAGCAATCGCGCCAGGCGAAGGTCGGGCCCGGTGAGCGCGAGAAACACGGGATAGCCCGGCGTGCGATACGCGTAGACATCCTGTTCGAACCGTGGATCGGTGAAGTGCATCACCGCGCCGTCAGCAATCGATTGCGCCAGATCGAAATACTCAAGTTGGTCCGGCAGATCCCGGAGCGCGTCACGCCCGCTGTCCGGTAGCGATAGCGCCCACCCCACCCGCAGCGCGAGCGCGGCGAGTAGCAGCAACGGCAGCCAGAACTTCCGAGGCGTCGCACGATGAGAAGATTCGCCCAGCACCCGCGCTAGGCTACCACGGGCGACCGTTCACGTCCTGATCGCGTGATTCGACCGTGGCGGCTGACACATAGCCCCGGGCTTGCTCGGGTTTTTCTTCGATTGATGACAGAAAGACCCCGGGCAAGCCCGGGACTATTTAGGTCGCAATCCGATATGGCGTCCTAATCCGAGAGGTCATCGCGCCCGCGCACCGCGCTCGCGATGGCGGTCGCCAGTTCCAATGGTGTGACGGGTTTGCTCATGTGCACGTCGAACCCCGCTGCCAGCGCGAGTCGGCGGTCGCCGAGGGTGGCGTAGGCGGTCAGCGCGATCGCGGGGAGGTGACGGGCGTGGCCGTCGGCCTGTTCGCGCTCGCGCAGGATGCGCACGAGCGCGTAACCGTCCTGGCCGGGCATGCCGATGTCGCTCACCAGCACGTCGGGGCGGAAGGTGTCGATCATCGCCAGCGCCTCGTCGACCGACGCCACCGCGCGCGACGTGGCGCCGGCCTCGCGTAGCACGACGGCCACCAGGGAGCGCACGTCCGGCTCGTCGTCCACCGTTAGCACGCGCACGCCCGCCAGCGACGGCTGCGCCTGCTTCTCGAGCCTCGTCGCCAGCGTGGCGGTGGCATGACCGTTGGTCTCGGGCGACACCACGACCGCCGGCACGTCGGCGCTTGCGTCGTCTTCGATGTGCGCGCCATGCGACACTGGCCCGTTCTGCACCGCCAGCAACGGCAGCGCGACGATGAACGTGGCGCCCTTGCCGTCCCCCTCGCTCTCGGCCCGCACCGAGCCGCCGTGCGACTCGACCAGGTGGCGCACGATCGCCAGCCCCAACCCCAATCCGCCATGGCTGCGGCGGCTGGTGCTGTCTGCCTGGCGGAAGCGGTCGAAGACGTAGGGCAAGAACTCGGGCGCGATGCCCTTGCCCGAGTCGATCACGTGAATCTCCATGTGCGACTCGCTGCGCCCCACGCGCACGGTCACGTGCCCGCCGCGCGGCGTGAACTTGATCGAGTTGCTCAGCAGGTTCCACACCACCTGCTGCAACCGCCCTGCGTCGCCCATCACCACATCGGAACCGGGATCGACCACCAGCTCCATGGTGATCTGCTTCCCGCCGGCGGCCAGCTGCAGCGCCTCGATCGATTGTTCGACGATCGCGCCAAGCGAGGTCGGCGTCACCTCGAGCCGAAGCTTGCCCGAGATGATGCGCGACACGTCCAGCAGGTCCTCGATCAACTGAGCCTGGCTGCGCGCGTTGCGCTCGATGATCTCCAGCCCCTCGGCGAGGTCGTCGCCCGTGCTGTTGGGCGTCCGCAGCATGGCCGCCCAACCGAGAATGGCGTTCAGCGGCGTGCGCAGCTCGTGGCTGAGCGTCGCGAGGAACTCGTCCTTCATGCGGTTGGCGTTCTCCGCCTCCAGCCGCGCGGCCTGGCTGGAGGCGTACATGCGGTCGCGCTCCTGCTCGGCGCGCTTCTGGTCGTCGATGTCGGTCGCCGTGCCGAACCACTTCTGGATGCGCCCGTTCTCGTCCTTCCACGGCACGCACCGACCGATGTGCCAGCGATACGCGCCGTCGCTGGCCCGGCGGAAGCGGTACTCGCAGTCGAACGGCACGCCCTCCTGCGCCGACCGCTGCCACGCCATCGTGCAACCGCCCAGGTCGTCGGGATGCACGATCTCGAAGAACCGCAGCACGGTTTCCTCGGCGTTCAGGCCCGTGTACTCGAACCACCGCTGGTTCACGTAATCGCAGTAGCCGTCGGCGTTGGCGGTCCAGACGATCGTCGGAATGCTCTCGGCGAGGAAGCGGTACTTCGCCTCGCTGTCCTCCAGGCGTTTCTGCGCGTCGCGCAGTTCGGCGCGCTCGCGCGATTCCTTCAGCGCACGCGACACGGCCGGCACCAGGCGATCCATGCGGTGCTTCAGCACGTAATCGGTCGCGCCGGCCTTCAGCAGGTCGATCGCCACCTCTTCGCCGATCGTGCCCGACACGAAGATCAACGGCAGGTCCGGGTGCAGCTTGCGCACCTGCGCCAGCGCGTCGGGCACGTCGTAGTGCGGCACGTTGTAATCGGACAGGATCAGGTCGAACTGCCCGGTGCGCACGGCGTCCAGAAACCCCTCGGGGCTGTCGACGCTCGTCACGTCGAACTCGAAGCGCCCATCGCGCAGCGTCTCGATCGTCAGCTCGGCGTCGAGCGGACTGTCTTCCAACAACAAGACGGACAACTTCTTCACGCGCGACATCTCCAACGCACACTCAGGACCACGGCCGCGCATCGCGAGCCGTCAACGGTCGGGCAGATCGGAACCTGGCATCGTGTCGTCATTGTAGACACGCACTTACCATCGACCCGTTGCACGACGCACGAAAAAATGTGCCCCGCCCCATCGCGTGCGCAAATCGATCGCACGCGCGCGTGGCCATTCGGTGGATGGGAACGTCATCGTCGGGACGTCACGCTGCCCGGTGGCGGCTGGTTGATGACGGCCCAGAACAAGCCCATCTCCTTGATCGCCTCGACGAAGTCGCCGAAGTCGACCGGTTTCACCACGTACGCGTTCACGCCCAGCTTGTAGCTGCGCAGCAGGTCCTGCTCCTCGCGCGAGCTGGTGAGCATGACGACCGGCACCTGCATGAGGTCCGCGTCCTGCTTGATCGCTTCCAGCACCTGCAGCCCATCGACCTTGGGCAGTTTCAGGTCCAGCAGCACGACCGAGGGCATGCCCTTGGCGCGAAGCTTGAAGATGCCCTCCATGCGCAGGTAGTGCAGCGCCTCTTCGCCGTCGCGCACCACCACGACCTCGTTGGCTAGGTGGTTCTCGGCGAGCGCGGCGAGCGTGAGCTCGATGTCGTTGGGGTTGTCCTCAACGAGCAGTATCGGTTTCAGATCGGCCATGTGCTGGGTCCTGCTGCTGGGTCTTTCTTGGTAACGAGAAGTAGAACGTCGCCCCTTCGCCGAGCGCGCTCTCGGCCCAGGTGCGGCCACCGTGCCTTTCTATTGTACGCCTGACGTTCGCCAAGCCAATTCCGGTTCCTTCGAAGTCCTCCATTCGATGCAACCGCTGGAAGACGCCGAACAGCTTGTCGCGGTAGCGCGGGTCGAAGCCCGCGCCGTTGTCGCGGACGAGGAAGACGTCTTCGTTGCCTTCAACGCGGTGACCCACCTCGACGATCGCCTCGGGCTTGGGGCGCGTGTACTTGACGGCGTTCGACAGCAGGTTGCGCACGGCCGAGCGCAGCATCGTCACGTCGGCGATCACGTTGGGCAGTTCACCGACATGCCAGGTGATCGTCCGGCTGCCCGCCTCGGCCATCTGCACTTCGCCGATCACCTCGTCCACCAGTCGCCTCATGTCGATCTCCATCGGTCGCAGCGCGGTGCGGCTCATCTGCGAGAAGGCCAGCAGCCCGTCGACCAGCGTGCCGGCAAAGCGGGCGGAATCGGTGATGGTGCGCAGGTACCTGCGGCTCGTGTCGTCCAGGTTGCTCGTGCGTTTCTGGAGCAATTCGGAATAGCCGACGATGTGCCGGAACGGCGCCCGCAGGTCGTGCGACACCGAATACGAGAACGCCTCCAACTCACGGTTGGTGCGCTGCAGTTCACCGGTAAGCGCCGCCAGTTCCTCGGCGCGCTTCAGCACGATGCGGACGATGGCGTCGCGCATCTCGGCAGCCGATTCGATCTCGAACGTCGACCATGCCAGCGACTGGTGGCGCACCGTTTCTTTCCACTGGTCGAAGCTGTTGCGCGGCGTGAGGGCCCGCGGCACCTCGGGCGCGGCGGACGCGTCGCTGTCGGACCCGACCTTGCGCGGGTCGCCGGCCCAATTGACGGTCTGAATGACTTCGGGTCGGAACCACAACACCCACGACGGCCGCGTGCGCGAGATGTTGATCGCAATCACCCCGCACGCCTTGTCCTCGTACGCCGCTGCCGGTGGGTAAACGGGAGCGATCGACTGCGTCGCAAACACATCTTCGGCAGAGCGCCCCTCGATCCACCGCAATAGCCCCGCCACTTGTTCACGCGATGGCGTGGCGCCGACCAGCAGCGTTCGATCGTCGAACACGAGTGCCGCGCCGGTGGCATCGGTGAGCCCCAGCAGTTGCTGCGGGCTGGCGGCCATGGCCTGCACGAAATCTTCGGCGCCGGCAATGCGCGCCAGCAGCGACGTGCGCAGCGACGCGTAGCGGATGCGCGCCTGAGCGGCCTCGGCGGCCTCCAGCGCGGCAACCTGCAGCGCCAGCACCTGCGCCACGTAATCGCATGCCGCCCGCACCTCGAACGACAGCGTGATCGGCGACGCGTGGTGGCATGCGATGAGCCCCCACAGGTTGCCGTTGCGCAGGATCGACACGCTCATCGACGCGCCGACGCCCATGTTCTTCAGATACTGGATGTGCACCGGCGACACGCTGCGCAAAATCGAGTACGACAGGTCGACCGGCTCGGTCTCGCGCGACAGGATCGGCACCGGCTTATAGTGAATGTCCGGGATCTGACGGATGCGGCTGGTTGTGTACAGCCGCCGGGCCTGCGCGGGGATGTCGCTGGCGGGAAAGTGCAGGCCGAGGAACGAGGGCATGTGTTCCGCCCGGCTCTCGGCGATCGTCCGGCCGTTCCAGTTCGCGTCGAAGCGGTAGACCTTTACGCGGTCGTAGCCGGTGAAGCGCCGCACCTCTTCGGCCGCGAACTGCGTCAGCTCTTCGATGGACGTTGCCGACTCCATGCGCGAGACCGCCTGCCGCACGACCGTGTACAAATCGCGAAACGAGAACGGCCGGGTCATCGCCGCCTCGAACTCGACGATGACCTGATCGCCCGCGAGCGATGCGATGACGTCGAACGGCAGGTCGAACCCCGGCAACGTGGTGGTGCAGGCGCAGCGCGCTTCCGCGTTTGATCCGTAAGACGTCGCGACGGCGTCAACCTGTCTCAATGTCGCGTCATCCACGACATCATTTACCGACATGCCGAGAAGGTCAGTCGCCTCTCGGTTAAAATAGTCGGCGGCATTCTCGCTGATGCGACGAATTCTTCGGTCAGCGTCAACAAGCATAAACATGCCATGAGCTTGAATCTGCTCAGGCACATGGATCGGTTCCCGATCGCATTCGGCAAGATTTGCCGGAAGTTGGTCTTCTGCTCGAATGGTCATCGACGAAGGTGACATCGCTTATGTTCCGGCGAAGTTTACCGAGTTCAGCAAAACGGGGGAACCACTGAAAAAGAGCGGGATTTCACTGATTTCGACCCAGGCCAACCAAATATAAGAGGCATTGGCCGCTCGCGAGTTTCTATCGTAAATCATATGCATGCAACGTGTGTCGACGTCCAATCTTGCTCAGTTAGGCGCGGCCATTTCTGGCACCGAATTCGCTCTACTGATCAAGGTGGAACACATGGTGGGATACAACGAGAACGGGTGCGGCGAACTGACATTCGCCGCACCCGCGGAAAGACTTAGGATGTTGAAACGGAGGAAACGGAATCAGTGAATTATGCCTTCGGAATCGTCACGTTGCCGGCAGTGGCAGTCTTATCGACGCCAAGCGAGTCGAAGATTGAGGTGCCGCTGTAGCACTTGACGCCCTTCCAGTGGTACCAGGCGACGTTGCTGTCATTGTCGAACACGTTGAAGTCCGCAGTGACGTTCATGGTCCGGAACGAATTCGTGGTGAAGTTCGGATCGGCATTGGCGATCGTCGAGTTCTGGAAGCGATTCGACTCGATCTTGATGTTCTGGATGGTGTACGGACGGTTCGCCATGTTTCGCAGTTCGAAACGATTGCCCGGCCCGAAGTAGTTGCCGCGGACCGTGATGTCCGTGCTCTCGGCGACGGTCAGGCCCGAGGCCACGTTCCCGTAGAAGCTGGCGCCTTGGACGCGGCCGGGACCGCCGTTGATTTCGATCAGCATGCCGGGACCCTGCTGATTGCTGTTGACGCCGATGTTGTCGTGGAAGAACCCGCCACTGATGACGAAGTCCTTGTTGTGCACGTCGAGCCAGAAGCCGGGGCCCTTGTTGTTGTACGAGTTCATGTTCAACACGTAGAGGCCTTCGGTGCGCGTCATCTTGCCGCCGCCCGATTCCCACGTGGCGCGGAACCCACGAGTGTTGTTGCCGTGAATCGTGTTGTCCACCAGCAGGCCGTTCACGGCCTGACCGGTCAGGCCCGTGTGACCGTTGTTGGTCATCACGTTGTTCTGAATCAGCACGTCGGTGCCGTAGATACCGAGCGCCACGGCGTTCATCATTTCGAACTTCGAGTTCTTCACGACCCAGCCGTCGGTCGTGCGCACCACCGGCTGCTGCGGGAAGTTGGCCGCGTGGCGGAAGTTCAGCCCGTCCACCGTGATGTACGCGGCGGTCGTCGTCGCCATCAGCGTCTGACGGGTTGACCCCAGCACGGTCTTCGAGCGGGCGTCGGCGTTGTCCGGCAGCCACACGTGGACCTTGTTGGCGTTCCAATCGACGTAGAACTCGCCAGCGCTGAGGGCCGACCAGCTGTGCACGTGCGTCAGCATCTTGTTGTTGTAGATGAACTGCTCGGCGTGGCCCGTTTCGGGCACGCTGCCGTGAACGCGGGTGCCGTTCGTGAAGAAGTCCTTGTCCCAGTCGGCGCTGTAGATATGGCTGGACCCGACGCGGCTCCAGCCGCTCATGACGTCGGCCCCGTCGATGAAGACGGTGCCCGGCTGCTGCGCCTTGAAGGTGATCGGCGCGGTCTCGGTGCCGCTCGTCTTCAACGTGACCGACTCGCGGTAGGTGCCGGGCAGGATGACGATGGTGTCGCCCGGACCTGCGAGGCTCGCGGCGTGGTTGATCGTGCGGAACGCGCTCGACGTGCTGCCGCCGCTGTTGCTGTTGTTGCCGCTCGTGCTCACGTAGAAGGTCTGGTCGACCGTCGGGTTCTTGATGGTGACGGTGATCGACGTCGACTTCTGCGCGCCGTCGTTGTCGGTGGCGCGGGCGGTCAGTGTGTACTTGCCGGCGGCGACGTTCAACCAGGCGACGCTGTGGGGCGCCTCGGTCGTGCTGTCGATCGGCGTGCCGTTGGCGAAGAACTCGACCTTGCTCACCTTGCCGTCCGTGTCGCTGGCAGCGGCGCGGATCACGTAGTGTCCGGGGTAGGCCTGCTCGGCGTGGTCGACCGGGTTGATGAACGACACGTTCGGCGCCACGTTGCCGTTGCTGGGCGATTGCGCCGGGATGTTGGGGTTGGTCGTGGTCGGCGGCTGGGTGGTCGTTGGGACGGTCTGGTTGACGACGTTGAACGTCAGCGTCTTGGACGTCGACGTGCCGGTGCCGCTCGTGTTGGCGTAGGCGGTCGCCTTGACCGTGTGCTTGCCGAGCGACGGCGCGGTCGACCAGTAGTCGTTGCCGCTGTCACCGGACAGCGTGAAGGGCGCGCCGACCTCCAGGCGATAATTGGAGTTCGAGTCGTAGCCGAAGCGCACGCTCTTGGTGGCGCCGTTGGCGTTGGCCATGATGTTGATCGACTTGCCGTTGGCCAACGTGCGCACGTTGATCGTGTCGCCGTCCCTGATCTCACCGATGATCTTGTTGGTCGTCGGGTCGATCAGCGAGAAGCTGTTGATCGTGGGCGTGCTGGTGCTGGGAGTCGTGGTCCCACCGCTGACGGCCGAGTTGATCACGTTGATCGCGAACGTCTTGGTCGACGACGCGGTGCCCGTTGCGCTCGGTCCGGCATAGCCGGTCACCTTGACGGTGTGGGACCCGACCGAGGGCTTCCAGGACCAGTAGTCGGCATATCCACCGTCACCGGCGATGGTGAACGGCGCGTAGTTCTCGGTTTGGTAGCTGCTGTTGCCGTCGACGCCGAACCGCACGCTCTTCGTGTATCCGTTGCCGTCGGCGCGCACGCTGATGCCACCGGAGTACTTCGAGAGGTCGATCGTCATGCCGTTGGTGAAGTTGCCGATCACCTTGTCGGTACGGGCGTCGATCAGCAGGACGTTGTTGATCGCGGGGCTGTTCGAGGACGTGAACTGCCCCAGGTCGCCGGGGAGCGACGGGTTCCACGTCGGCATCTCGACCTGCTGCTCGCCGGTCGCGGGATTGATCGTGGGCTTGGTGCCGGTGCCGGTGCCGGTGCCGGTGCCGTTGAGGTTGAGGTTGAGGTTGAGGGACTTCACCGTGACGTTGCCCGGCAGGTCCAGGGCGGTCGGCGGGGAGAGCACGGCGTTGGTGCCCGAGCGGTTGATCGTGTTGTTGCCGTGGCCATCGACGACCATGTCGCCGGGGGCGACCGTGATGTTGTCGTTCCCGTCACCACCGTACACCAGGTCGGTGCCGCTACCGGTGACGATCGTGTCGTCGCCAGCGCCACCGTAGATCGTGGCGCCGATCTCGATCTTGGAGCTGACCGTGATCGTGTCGTTGAGCAAACCCCCACGGATCTGGATGCGCTTCACCTCAGCGAGCGCCACCCGCTGGAGCACCTTTTGACCTTCGGTCACCTGGATGCGCGAGCCATCCTCGGAGAGCGAGAGGTTGATTCGGTTGCTCGCCTGAGCTTCACCGGTGACGGCCAACACCCCGTCCTGCAGGACGGAGGTCGACATCAGGCGGCGATCCTCAAGGGTTTCGATTTTCGTCCGTGCCGTCTTGTTCTTTTTATTGTACGTCATGGTGAACTCATCGACTGGCGGCCGACGCTATTTGGGTGCTATTTCCAGTACTGGAAAACTATTTTCGCGCTACCACTCCATTTGCAATCCAACCAGCCCGCAGGATCCGTCCGGCTTCACGCCCGATAATGGGCGCGGTATCACTGCTGACGGTCGGGGGACCATCCACGGTGCGTGTCGCGTTGCGTCACGCACTTCGAGCGATCTGGTTTTAAAAGGGACCGGGCGACGACGCCGTCAATGCTGACGGTATTAGACGAAACCCACTGCGGTCCAAACTTCCCTAAGTGACGCAGGCGAGACCTGCGTTACCAGCCCGAGTTGCCGAACAGCCCGTTCGTGCAACCCCATATTCGATGGCAATGAAATAAGCCATCGAACAGGACCGTACAAGTCAGATATGCCGGATAAATAACATTTTTTTCCCGATGTGACGCGCCTGCCTGACGATCAGGCAACATTCAGCGACACATCGGAAATATCGAGGGAAAATGTGCGGTGGATCAAACCGTTATGCCGATTGACGGCTCGCGGAATAGGCAATCGCGCGGGCGTATACGTCCAACAGCAAATGCAGGTTCTGCTCGGCGCTGTAGCAGGTCTCAAACTCGCGGCGAACCACGTCGCGCATTGAGGCCAATCGTTGGGGCGCATCCAGAAGGTCGTTGACCTTCGCCACCAGATCGGTTGCGTCGCCCGGGCGGAAGCGCAGTCCCGTGCGGCCGTCGTCCACCACCTCGGCAATCGCGCCAATGTCGGCAGCGACGACCGGCGTGCCCTTGGCGTACGCCTCAATCGCCACGCGGCCGAACGTCTCGTACCACTCGGATGGGAAGACGAGCACCGTCGCCCGCCCGATCAGGTCGTACGTCTCGGCCAACGGTTTCGATCCCAGCGCCTCGACGTTCAACCCACGCTCGCGCGCCGCCTGCACCAAGGGCAGCAGCGGTCCGTCGCCCACCACCTTCAATGGCAGTCGAGCCCCCAGCGTCTCCCAGGCCTTCAGAATCGTGTGAACGCCCTTCTCGGGCGAGAGCCGCGTGACGAAGATCGCGTAGTTTCCGTCGCCGGTGCCCATGCCGGGGTCCGGGTAGACGAAGTTCGGCTTGACGACGATGCGTTCGCCGGGAAAGCCACCTTGGATGTACTTCTGCCGCCCGAACTCGGTCAGACTGTAGAAAAGGTCGACCTGGTCGTGCCACGTGTCGGCGAACCGGTGGGCGGCCGTCATCGCGGCGACGACGGCGCTGCCGGCGCGGCTGTCACGGTAACACTTGTGCAGCACCCCCGGCCACGCCACGGTGCGCCCGAGGCAGTCCTCGCACACGTGTCCATCTCGGAAGAACAGCGCGTTGACGCACATCAACCGGAAGTTCCGCAGCGACTGCACCACCGCCACCCCGCTCGCCTTGGCGGCGTAGTAGCCGGCCGGGGAGATCAGCGGGAACGTGTTGGTGAAGTGCGCGACGTCCGGGCGGTGCTGGCGACACAGTTCGGTGATCGCGCGGTACGACGTGCTGTTCCAGAACGTCTTGCCCGCCACGCGGATCGTGCCGAG
Source organism: Tepidisphaeraceae bacterium (assembly GCA_035998445.1). Taxonomy (NCBI): domain Bacteria; kingdom Pseudomonadati; phylum Planctomycetota; class Phycisphaerae; order Tepidisphaerales; family Tepidisphaeraceae; species Tepidisphaeraceae bacterium. The sequence goes on from DASYHQ010000056.1 coordinate 70,576, forward strand.
CTGCTTCACCTCGTCGTTGTGGACGCGGTACTCGATCACCTCCACACCGTTGGCGCGCAGCATCGCCACCTCAGCGGCGAAGCTCTGGTCCTCGCCGCCCTTCTGCTGGTAATGGTTGTGGAGGCAGAGGACCTTCATACGATGGTGTCGGGAATGGCGCCTGGCGCGTTGCGGTAGGTCCAGACCGCCGCCATACCGGTGCCGAAGATCGTCCAGAACCACGCCGACGCCATCGGGCCTTCCAGCACCACGTCAAAGCCAGCGTTGACCGTGATGGCCGCCCAGAAGATGCCGAGGAACATCAGCAGTCGGTACCACGTCCGCCTGCGCCTGCGGTAGGCGTCGATCGCGCACGTCGCCATGCCCGTTGCCCACGTGAGGTTCAGCAGCACGTGCATGATGAATCCGGGCACGCCGGCGCGAGCCAACATGGTGATGTGGCTGTTGTGCGGGCTGCGCAGCGCAGAGTCGGAGGCGATCTGGTACCCGTCGTCGTCGGCGAGGTTGACGCCGAAGCCCTTGCCGGTCCAGAAGTACGGTCCGTAAACCGTGTAGTCGATGATGTCGCCCCACCAGTTCAGGCGCCATTCCTTCGTGTTGTCGTAGCGCGACTCGCCGCTGGTGCCGAACACGCTCGTCGCCGCGGCCGTCAACCGATCTAACGATACCTCGCGGTTGCCCAGCATGATCGTGGCGCCACTGACGGCGAAGATCGAGAGCGGGATGAAGATGAACATCACCGTCTTCAGTACCGCGCCGGTCACGCCCCGCACCATGATGGCTGAGCACAACTGCAGCATGCACGCGATCTGTCCCGCGCGGTTGCCGAGCAGGAAGACCACGACGAACGCCGGCGCGAACAGTTGCGCCGTCAACTTGAACGACGGGATCGGCGCGATCCACAGGAACGCGCCGATCGCGCCGATGTGCACCAGCGTCTCGCCCGCCTTCAACTCGATGAATCCGATGCCGCTGATGAACGGTGGGAACCCGATCAGCGTGTGGTAGGCGTACGCCAGCGGCAGCACGCAGACCGCGATGCGCCCGAACGAGCGATACCGCGTGACCAACGTCACGATTCTCGCCGGCCGCGACGCTAGGATCGCGCCGAGCGTGAGTCCCCAGATCCCGTAGCCCCATTGGGCCGCATCGCGCGCCGCCAGGAAGCCGTACTGCTCCAGGTACGGCAGCGTCTGCGCCGCGCCCCACAGCAGGTACGGCAGCAGGATGACGGCAGGGAACAGCGTGAAGATCCGCTTGACGCCCACCGGGCAGAAGATCACGACGCCGAGGCTCAGGACCAGCGACAGTTCGCTCAGGCCCATGTACGCGAACCCGCGCCCCATCAGGGCGAGCATCATCAACACGAAGCAGTGGAACTTCAGGTAGACGTCGGCGACCGACGTGGCGCCCAGTTGCGGCAGCAGGTCAGCGCGCGACGGCGCATACTCGACCGACCGGTGCGCGGCGGCGGCGGCGGCGACGGGGTGGGCACGGCTCATGACAACGGTTCCTTCCAGGGACGCTCTACTCTCGCGGCGCGGTGGTCGCGGAGGCCGTCAACGACTCGGCCTCGGCGCGGTCGGTTCCACCGACGGGGGCGCGGGAGGGGCCCGGCGCGCCTGTGGCGCCGGTGCTGGCCAGTGGGCGATCGCCGATCACGCGATCGTACAGCGCCGCGATCTCTCGAGCCTTGGTGGTCCACGAGAACGCGTCGCGTGCCCGGGCCCGGCCCGCCTGGCCCATGCGGTCCCGCATTGCGGGATCGCCCGCCAACCGACGCATGGCGGTCGCCAGGCCGGTGACGGTCTGCGCGGGCGTGCTGGCAGGTACCTTCACGCCCGTCTCTTCGGAAATCATCATCGCTGGGCCGTGCAGGTCAAGGCACAGTACCGGCCGGCCCATCGCCATTGCTTCGAGGCAGACCCAGCCGCCCGAATCGTGCAGGCTGGGATGCACCAGCACCTGCGACTTCGCAAGCAGTTCCATCGCCCGCTCGCGCGGCAGCTGGCCGGCGAAGTGGACCTTGTCGGCAATGCCCAACTCCTCGGCCTCGCGACGCAGATGCGCCATGGCCGGGCCGTCGCCGATCACATCGTACCGACTGCCGGCGGGCAACTGCGCCTCCGCGAAGGCGCGCAGGCCGAGGTGAAAGCCCTTCCAGTCCAGCAATCGACCGACGCTGACGACGCTCAGCGCGCCACCGTTCTCCGGCGCGGCGGGCACGGTGGCGAACTCATCGATTTCGGTGCCCTTCAGGCCCATGGCCGTGAAGACCTCGACGTTGCGCGTGCCGATCGCCCGCATGCACTCGGCCGTCTCGCGCGTGGTCGCCAGCGCCAAGGTGGCCCGCGCCGCCGACCGGCGGACGCTGCCGCGGCGCTCGCCGGCCCATCGCACGAAATCGCGGGCCCGTTCCATGACGCGTCCCTTCAAGTCCAGATCGCTCAGCAGCCCTTTCGGCGCCGATTCACCGCCACCCACCGGTCCCCAGATCATCGGCACCTCGGGCAGCGCCGCGACGCCGGCCGGTTGCCAGTAGCACCCGTAGGTAACGTGGTGGACGACGTCGAACTTCACCTCGTCATGCAGCCGCTGCGCCGCCTGGGCCACCTGCCGTTGCCACATCGCGTATCGCACGTGAACCAGCTTGCCCGGCACGGCCTTGGCGGCCAGACCCGTCAACGGAACGTAGACGAAGCGGATTCGCGACAACGCGCCGGTCTGATCGGCGTTAACGGCGGCCTCGATGTTCGTGCGGTTGTCCGGACGGGTTAGGACCCAGACATCGTTGGACTGGGCAGCGTGCGTCGCGAAATTCCAGCCGATGCCCGGCTCGGAACCCGTGTTCGGGCGACATGCGTACGCGCTGATCAACACTCGGGCCACGACTCGATCCTTTCACGCTCCCGCAAGCTGGCTATACCGTCCCACCGACACCGACGGCGGCGCGGCCCGCGACCTTAAACTGCCCGCACGCCTCACGGTACAACGCAGCTTGCTGGCTCGCGATGATCGGCCAGGTGAAGTTGTCCTGAATCAGTTGACGGGCCGCGGCGCGCATCGCTGCCAGTGGCCCGTCCGCCAACTGCGCCATCGTCGCAAAGGCCTTCGCCACTGCCGCCGCGTCGTCACCGTCTTGAACGACGACGCCGGCGCTGTAGCGTTCGACCATCGCGCCGACGTTCGTCTCGGGCGTCAGCAGCGCGGGCATCGACATCGACAGTGCCTCGAGGATGGCGATCGGCATGCCTTCCCATCGGCTCAGGTGCACCATCGCCATCGCATTGTTCAGCAACGCGAGCTTTTCCGGACCGAACACGGGGCCCGCGAACTGGACGAACTCACCGATGCGTTCGTCGGCCGTAAGCTGTTCAAGCGCAGCGCGCCCGCCACGGTGATCGGGCCCGGCGAGGATCAGGCGTACAGGCTTCGTCCCGGCTGGCAATGAGCGGACGTAGTGCGCGAAGCCCCGCACCATGCGATCCAGGCCCTTGTGGTCGACGGCCAGGCGACCGAGGAAGATGAAGTCGCGCGTTTGGGGAAGCGCGTCGGTCGGTTCGTCAGGCAGATCGACCCCGTTGGGGACGAAACGCACGTTCAGTTCCGGCCAGCGCGCCTTGATCTCGTCGCGCTCGGCCTCGCTGACCGTGTGGATGAACGCGGCGCGCTGCAGCATCGGGCGCTCGCTGATCGCGAGCCACACCGCCTTGCCGATCCGATTGCTGCCGCGCAGCACCGGCTCACCGTACCCACCGTGCGGTGAGACGACGTACGGCACGGTGGTCAGCCGCCGCGCGACGGAGACGTTGTTGGGCAGGAAGACCGAGTGTATGTGGACGATGTCGATCTCGCGTTGCCGCCGGTCGATGAACGCCCGGGTCTCGGCGGGCAAACCGCGCAGCGCGCTGGCGCCGCGCGAGTAGCTGGGCAGATCGTAGATCGTCGTCGTGCCGACCTTCCGTTCGACGATGGACTTGGCCTTAACATCGAGGTGCCAAGCCTCGACGTCAACGCCCGCGGTCGGCAGGTGCATCGCGAGGCCGGCGACGGCCTTGTAGATGCCGTTGGCCGCCTCGAGGCGGACGTTATGCAGGTGCGCGACCCTCATGCCACGCTCGCTTTCGCGCGCGATGCGTCGCCGGCCATGGTTACCGTGGCGTGCGGGGACGCCGTTCGTGGTGGGCCGCCCGCGTCCAGCGCGGCCAAGTAGCGGTCGACCGACAGGTCGGCCGAGTAGAGCTGCGCGCGGGCGCGCAGCGCGTCGCGGTCGGGTTCGACCGACAGCGACCGCTCGATGGCGGCCGCCAGCGCGTCGGGGTCGGACATTGGGGCCAGCTCACCGAACGCGCCGTCGGCCAATATCTCGCGTGGGCCACTGGGGCAGTCGGTCGACACCACCGCGGTACCGGCCGCCAGCGATTCCATGACGACGGTCGGCAGGCCTTCCCACAACGACGACAGCACGAACAGCCGCGCCTTGGCCAGGTAGGCGTACGGGTTATCGACAAAGCCGGGGAGCGACAGGCCGGCGGTGATGCCCAACTCGCCCGCAAGCGACTCCAGCGACGCCCGATGTTCCCCTTCCCCGAGGATCAACAGGCGCACCGGCCGCTTGGCCCGCACGATCGCGAACGCGCGCAGCAGCGTGGGAAAATCCTTCTGTTGGGTCATCCGTCCCATGCCCAGCAGCACCGGGGGCGCCCCCGGCGCGAAGAACGGGTGGTCGACCGGCTCGGCGGCCAGCTCGTTGATCCGGCTGTTCACCATCGGGTTGTGGATGACGCTGACGAGGTCCCGCGGCAGCCCCAGTTCGTCCACGAGGTCGTCGGCCACACCGTGCGAGACCGCGATCACGCCGTCGGCGCGCGGGTACATCCACTGCATCAACGCGACCGCCAGCCGGCCCTTGAGTTGGCCGTGGCTCGCGAGGTCCTTCGACACGTGGTTCTGGACGCTCATCAGCACGCGCGTCTGCACGCCGGCCATACGCTGCGCGACCGAGGCGACGTTGATGTTATCGAGGCAGGAGATCAGCCCGTGGGGCCGCGTTTCCTTGAGGTAGCGTGCGAGCGCGCGGATTTTTGGCAGGATTTTATTGGCGCCAAGGTCGACGATGCGCACCCCCGCCGGCACGCTGGCCAGGTAGGGTCCGGTCGCTCGAGCGAGCACGAGGTCCACGCGCACGCCGCGCGCCAACAGCCCCCCAGCGAGGTTGACCATCGCACGTTCCGCCCCACCGCCCGATAACGCGGGCAGGAAGATCGCGAACTGTCGGGGCGTTGTCTGCATGGTCGCAGCGGTCATCGGTTCCTTGACACACCATCGGCCTACTGGGGGCCAAGCGTTTGCGATCACGGCGCATTCGGCTCGTCAGCCTTTATCGGCCGTGTTCCCCTTTACGAACCGTTTGCGGTCACCGCAACGGCCCGCTTCAAGGCGGCGACCAGTTCGTCACCGTAACGCTGCGGCGCGAACGCGACCCTCGCATGTTCGGCAGCGGCCCGACCAATCGTGGCACGCCGTGTCGCGTCACCGGCAAGCCAAGCCAACCGATCTGCCAGCGCCGCGACGTCGCCCGGTGGGTATAACAACCCCGTGCGACCGTCGTCGATCAACTCCGGCGTCCCACCACTGGCGGTGGCGACGACCGGTTTGCTCGCCAGCATACCCTCTACCGTCGCCCGACCCAATGCCTCCGCACGCGAACAGACCAAAACCGCGTCGGCCGCACGCAGATAGGGCAACGGATTTGGGACGTAACCCACGACCCGCACATAATTAACCAATTGTCGGGCAGCGATGGTAGCGACGATCTTGGCACGATAAGACGCGTCGCCGTCCCCCACCAGCCAGAGCCCCGCCTGCACCCCGCGCCGCCGCAGTTCCGCGATCGCCTCGACCGCTTCGATCTGACCCTTGCCTTCCATGAAGCGCCCCGCGATGGTGCAGCGAAACGTCACGTCCGCCGGTAGGGGCTGGATCGCGACCGCAGCGGAACCATCGGACTCGCGCAGGCTGACCGCGTTGTGGACGACCGCGATGTCCGGACGTTGGGTCAGACCGGCGAATTTGCGGGCAACTGCCCGACTGTTGGCAACCACCCCCTCTGAGCCGGCGATCCAATCTACCATGTTGGGCATGCCGAAGTCGAACGTCCACCCGTGGTCTTCCTGCCCGAATTCCCGGATGTGCCAGACGTGCGGAATGTGCGCGGTCCGCGCTGCCAGCGCTCCGACGGCAATGCTGAGGGTGTTGCTGTAGATCAGGTCGCTGCCCCATCCGCGTGCCAATGCGGCTAAGCGCACGGCTGCCAGCCGGTTGAAACCGTTCCGCAGGCGTCGCTTTATGATCGGCGTCCCACGCGAGACCGACGACGTGTACCGGACGATCGTCACGTCGAACCCTGCCGCCCGCACCATGTCGTACCCCATGCTCCCGGCCATGGGGAAGACGACGCGGCAATCGATGCCGCGCTCGCGCAACAACTGAAGCGTCTCGACGAACGAGTGGTCGGCGCCCCAGGCCCCTTGGCCGGTGTAGAAGGACAGACAGGTAACGATCATCGGTGGCACCTCATGGCGTCACCACCGGTGGGGAAGACTTGGCGGGCGAATCGCCGGGTGGCCCGACCGTCGCGAGGTCGGCCGCCACCGCGACGCTTGCTGTCGGTGGATTGGGCACGGTCTGCACGGGGAAACCACCGGGTTTGGCACCATCCCCGCGCCCGCCGCGGAGCATTTTGAAGATCCCGAGCACGTCACGTAACCGTTGTCGACCGCCCGGCACGATCATCCACAGGCCGAAGTAGATCGCCCCGTAGATCACCGCCTGCGCGACGAGCGCGACGAACGGTTGCGACGAGCGCGGCACGACGATCATCAGTGCCAGCGTCGCGATGGCGGCGCCGATCGAGGTGACGCCTGGTCGCCAGAGCGCGTCCCAAGCGTCGCCCAGGCGCATGTGCGTGCCGCGGAAACAGTACCATAGGCCCGCGGGGCCAACCGTCAATGCGCAGTAGGTGATGCTGAACGCCGCCGCCACCCCTTCGGTGCCGGCGATCTTCAGGCCGATGACGAACGCGATCACCGTGACCGTCGACGTAATCAGGCCCCACCGGAACTGCCGATCCGTGTGTCCCAGCGACGCGTAGACCCACCCGGTGGCGATGTTGAACGTGCCGAAAAACGCGGCCGGTCCCAAGATGCGGAACAGTGGGACGGCACCGCCCCACTGGCTGCCCAGCATCAGTTCGATCGCAGCGTCGGCGGCGACGAACAGGAACGCGACGACCGGCATGCCGAAGAACGTCGCCAGGCCCACAGCCTTGACGTAAAACGCACGGTAGCGTTCCGGCTCGTCCTGCAGGCGGCTAAGCGCGGGCATCGCAACGCGGGTCAACGGGGTGTTGATCTGCAAGATCGGCATCAACACGAGTTGGTACGCCTTCGTGTACAAACCCACCTCGGTCGCGCCGGCGTACTTGCCGATCAGGATGCTGTCGGTCGAGCGGGCAAACTGGTTCACGAACCCGAAGGCGGCGAAGTTCACGCCGTACTTCAGCATGGGTCGCACGTTGCACGAGCGGCTGGGCAGGCCGGGGATCCAGCCCGACGCGATCCACAGGCCGATCGTCATAACGACCGCCTGCAGGACGTACCCCACCACCAATGCCCAATAACCGTACCCATAGTAGGCTGCGGCGATGGACGCGACGGAACTGGTGAGCATCGCGATGACCGTCACGATCGCCTGCACCTTGTAGCGCATCTGCCGCGTCAACAGCGCCCCGTGCTGCGCGCCGAAACCGCTGGCCAGGAACATCAACGATAGGCCGTACCCGATGCCCGTCAGTTCCGGCTTTCCGTAAAACGCGCTAATAAGCGGCGACGCCGCCACCATCACGCTGGCGATGGCGACGCTGAAGAGGATGTTGAACCAGAACAGGGTGCTGACCTGAGCGTGCGTGATCGTGGGCTGCTGGATCGTCGCCGACGATAGCCCCATGTCGCGGAACATTTCCACGAACAGCAGGATCGCGAACAGCATGCCGACCAGACCGAAGTCGTCCGGCGACAGCATGCGCGCCAGGACGACCGTGGTGCCCATGTTCACGCCGAAGCGCATCACCTGCGTGAGCACCGTCATTGCCCCGCCACGCACCGAACGGCCCTTGAGGTCGGACTTGAGGTGGTCGGTGGCGAAGAAGCGGTCCTTATCGGAAGCGTTGCTCATCGACGTGCTGCACTCCGTACCGACAGGGGCGTTCGCTTGCTCCTGTCCCTTTCAAACATACACCGACCGACTGCCGAACCGGTCGCTGCATTGATCCGGCATCCCTCCCGTCCCCCGTCACGCTACACGATTTCGACGGGCGCCCCAATGCGTCGAGCGCAAAATTGCCGCGCGAAGTCTCGGACGGCTCCGGAAAAACGAGAACGGGTGCGGTCGATCGCGCGACCGCACCCGCACAGTATCGGCGTTTGCCGGAAGGTATAGTGAACCGATCAACCGAAAACCGCACCGCGCCAGCAATTATCGTCCGGCGCAACTCGATCCTACACCGCGCCGCGACGCATCAGGACGCTCTTGACCGTTTGGGCGATCAGGGACATGTCGTGCCAAAGCGTACGACGGCGGATGTATCGCAGGTCCATACGCATCCACTCGGCGAACGTCACCTGGCTGCGGCCCTTTACCTGCCAAATGCAGGTCAGACCAGGAGTTACATCCAGACGGCGACGCTGCCAGATCTGGCAGGCGGTCTGCTCGCTGACCGGCAGTGGGCGCGGGCCGACGAGCGTCATATCACCCTTGAGGATGTTGAACAGCTGCGGCAGTTCGTCGATGCTGGTCTTGCGCAGGAACCGGCCGATGCGCGTGATGCGCGGGTCGTGCGTCATTTTGAACGCCGGGCCATCCTGCTCGCTCTGCGCCTTGAGCGCGTCGCGCATCTTCTCGGCCCCGACGCACATCGTGCGGAACTTGTAGATCCAGAACGGACGGCCACCCAACCCGCTGCGACGCTGGTAGAAGATGATCGGGCCGCTCGGTTCCGTCAGCTTGATGCCGACGGCAGCAAAGATCAGGAACGGGCTGGCAATGACGATGCCGAACAGCGCGCCGAAGATGTCGATCGTGCGCTTCCAGACGGGCATCTTTTTGATCAGCAGATTCTCGAGCGGCTTGGTCGCCGGGCCGTCCATCAGGTCACCCGAGACTGTCGCGACGCCCACCGGCGCCAGCTCAGTCTGGGCATGACCGTTGGCCGATCCGTTGCCGTTATTACCAGACCCGTTTGCGCCGCCTTGGCCGTTGCCGCCGGTGCCGCTCGTGTTATCGGGCCCACGACCGTGGTCGTTGGAGCGACGGTGCGGGTGGTCGACGGCATCGGGGCGCTTGGCCGGGCCGTGACCGTCGAGCCAGTCGGTCGGATAGCTGTACACGACGAACGTCGGTCGAGGCGCCTTGCCAGCGACCAGGTCGCAGACGTCCTCGGCGAAGCGCCAAGCGCCGGCGGCGCCGGTGTCGGGCAGCAGCGCGCACAGGTGCTTGTCGTCAAACCAGCCCATTTCGTCCGTGTTGCGGACGCGGTTCATCACGATCTTCACGAGCCGTTGCGAGCTCAGGGAAAACCGGCGCGTCGACTTCACGCGGAACAGCACGAGGCTGAACTCGTGGCCCGTGCGGTCGGCGCGGGCGGTCTCCCGCTGGATGATGCGGTCGATCTCGGCTCGGGAATGAACGCCGCGTAATCCTCGCATAAGGTTTAGCACTCGCGTTCCACTGGTTTCGTCAGACATAAGCGTACGCATAAGACGTTCCCCTGACTTCCGGACAAGCCGGACTGCTGCGTCGACCGCTCAGGTCGTGATCGACGCCCAACCCCTGACACTGGCCTGCTGGCTGGCAGGCCGAAGTTTCGAACCGGATGCGAACCTCTAGACACGTCGCGCGACCGATCGACTGTCCGCATCCACTTATTCTGGTAATTCCGTCGACACCCACTGCCGAACGACGATTCCCAGCTACCTTGTCACGACCGGTCGTGCAGTCACTCTAAAGCGCGACTCATTCCTTAGGTACCATCAAAATCACGGGCTTGGCCAGCCCGTTATAAACATTTACGAATCGCTCATCTGAGCTGCAGGCAACTGCCGGGCGTCGCCGGTGTGACCGCCGGTCCGATAATTCGGACGGATCACGCCGTATCCCATTCCCGAGTAGTACTGGTCGGAGCCCTTGGCCTTCATCACACCGTTGCAGATGACGCCGAGCACGCGTGCCCCGACGCTGTGCAGCGCGTCGGCCGCGAGCGAGGCACCCTTGCGGGTGTTCTTCTCGCTCTTGAGCACCAGCAGCGTCGCGTCACAGATCGCGCCCAAGATGCGGGCATCGGTCACTGGCGACACCGGTGGGCTGTCGAGCACGACCAGGTCGTAGCGCGTGCCGAGCGTGTTCAGCAGCTTGTTGAACGCCTCGCTGTTGAGGATCTCGCTGGGATTGCTGGGGATTGGCCCGCAGGGCAGGATCTCCAGGCCCTTCACGCCCGTCGAGTGGATGGCCTTGTCGAGCGTCTCGCGCCCGGCCAGCACGCTTGAGAGGCCGATCTCATCCTTGATCTCGAAAATCTTGTGCAGTTGCGGCCGGCGGAAGTCGGTGTCGACGATGAGGGTGCGACGTCCGGCCTGCGCGATGGCGATCGCGAGGTTGCTCGCGGTCGTGCTCTTGCCGTCGCCTTGCGTGGGGCTGGTGATCAGCAGCGTTTTGATCGGCTCGTTGCGCGTGCCGAAGTAGATGCTCGTGCGCAGCGTCCGGTACGCCTCGGCGACGTCGCTCATGAACTCGCGCTGCACCTTTCGCCCACGGATCGCGGGGCTCTGGCGGCCGGTCATGTGCGGGATCATGCCCAGCACCGGCATGCCCAGCGCGCCGATGATGTCGTCGGTGCTGCGCAGGCGGTCGTCGGCGTACTCGCGGATGCCGGCCAACGCCCCACCCAGCAGCAGGCCAAGCAGGCCGGCCAGGGCGAGGACCTTCGTCTCTTCCGGCTTGGTGGGCTTCGACGAGGCGTAGGCCTTCTCCAGCACGCGGATGTTGATCGGGTCACCGCTCTTGGTCAGGTCGACCTCGCGGATGCGCGCTTCGAGCGATGCCAGCAGCGTCTCGCGCTGCGCGATGTCGGCAAGCAGTTCGCTGTGCTCGGCTTCCTCGCTGTTCAATGCGGTGGCGGCGGCCTTGGCCTTGTCGAACTCGACCTGCAGCTGGTTCATCTTCGCCTCGGCCGCCGCCACGGCGGCGCGGGCCGAGGGAATGTGCTGCGCGGTCTCCTGCGCCTCGCGAGCATCGGCCAGCGCGATCTGCGCCAGCGTCAACTGACGCTGCAGGTCCGCCAGCCGCTGATAGACGATGTGCCCACCACCCCGATTGTCGGCGGCGACGAACGAGAGCGTCGGGTGCGCCTTGCGGAATTCGGCCAACTCCTTGCGAGCCTGCGTCAACGCGTCGTTCTGCTGGTCCCGCTTGGCCTCCAACACCTTCAGCACCTCGCTGGCGGTGTTCTTGTACTCGGCCGAGACACGGGCGCTGTACGAACCCACGACCTTCTCGACGATCTCGGTCGCCTCGGCCGGCACGGGGGAGTCGAGCGAGACCGTGATCGTCCCGTCGCGCTTGCCCACCTCAACCGCAAGGTTGGACTTCAAGTATTGAACCGGATCGGTGGCGTCGGCGAACGTGACCATCGACCCCGTGTCGAGCTGCGCGACCGCGTCGGCAATCACCGGCGTCGACGTCAGCAGCGTCGTCTGCACGTACACGTAGTTCTCATCGCTGCCCAACACCGCGGCGCCGTCGGCGGCGGCGGTGATGCGCGGCGTGTTCCGCTCGACGTAAATCTGCGAGTAACCCGTGTACAGCGGCGTCGCGTTCTTCAGGTAAAACATCCCACCCACGATCGCGGCTGCAACGCAACCCAGGACCGTCAGCTTGCGACGCCATGCGATCGCCAGCAACGACTTCGGTGTAATCTCGGCGGCGGCGCCCTCCCCGGCGTCAACCATGTGCGCCTCGGCGCCACGGCGACCGGCCGCATGCTCGCCCGAAGTCTTACGCGACAGAAAACTCATCGTACCGCTCCAATGCTCTTTGAGAGGGAATCACCGCGCTTCTTCATCCAACCGGAACCAGTAGCCTTTGGCCCGGCACTACCTGACCAGCCACGGGACAATCGCCCGTCTGACCAGCACCAAGTTGTCAATTCGACACTTGCCGGAAGAAGCTGGACCTTACCATTCAACGTCGAACAACGCAGACGCTTAAATGACCACAGTCCACGATCAGGCACCCACGAAGCAACGTCAATTAACTCCGGAAATCGTACCAAGTCAAGGTGATTCCGCCTGCATGCGGCCTTTCCTGAACGTCTCCGTAGCGAAATCGGTGCCAATTTCGCAAAAATCCTGTTGGGCCTGTTTCGGTCGCTGCTCACCGACTCTGCTGCCCAAAAAAGCACGTCTTACCAGACCTAGCTGCTTACATCTGCCGCACGCGAAGTCGCGATTGGCCAATTTCCGGTCAGTTGCGGACTGCCTATTTTATCGACATTGCCCGAACGATCACTCGAACCCGAACCAGCCAAACCTTTGTCAGAGTGTTATCGGCCCTCGACCGGTTTGGCCTTCACGATCCTTTTCTACCCAACCTCCTGACCCATCATGCGACCGGCTTACCGACGTACATGGACTGGCGGCTGCCGGTCGTGTTGTAGATGTACCCGTCGATCACGTCGGCGACCGTCGAGTTGTTAGTGAACGGTAGCGCCGTCAGCTGCGTCCAGGCGTTGGCCCGTGGGTCGTACGCCTGCACGTCGGCGACGCCCTTCAGGTGAGCGTACTCGCCACCAACGACGATGAGGCGCGCGCCCATCGCGAACGTCGATGATCCAATATGCGATATTCCGCGCGACATGCCCGCCAAATCCGTCCATTTATTGGTGGCCGGGTCGTAGGCCTGCACGGTTGTGCGGGTCGTGAGGTTAGCGTCCGTATTATGTTGCCCACCGATCGCATAGACCTTCCCGTCCAGCGCCGCGTAACCCATGTGACTGCGCGGATCGGGATTGACGGCCTTGGCGACCCAGGTGTTGCTGCCGTCCAGCTTCATCATCCAGTGTTCCCCGCGGTCCCTGCGGCTGGTGTCGACGCCACCGAAGAAGTGCAGGGCGCCGTCGGTGTACACCAGGGCGCCCGAACCCCGCGCTTCCGGCAGCGGCGTGACGCTCGTGAACGTGTTCGAGTCGACGTTGTACTTCCAGACGTTTCGCGTCGCGAAGGACTGGTCGTACCCGGTCGCCTTTAAGCCCGTGTAAGCGCCGGCGAAGTAGATGTCGCGCCCCACCACTGCAACGCCCACGTGGGTGATGCGGGCAGGCAGGTCGGCGATGCGCGTCCAGCCGTTGGTCTTCGGGTCGTAGACGTCGGAGCGCACGATCGGTCCGGCGCTGCCACTGAACCCACCGAACACGTACAGCTTGCCGTCGACCACGCCCTTGAGCGCTTCCGACCGCGTGACCGGGCTGGCCGCATTGCGGTCGCTCCACTGAATCTCGGTGAACTGCGGCGATTCGGAATCCTGCGGCACCAGCTCGATGCCACTGATGATGGCATTATCTTTCGTCGAGAACAGCCGCAGGTTCAGCGTGCCGTCATTCACAGCCAAGTCGAACGACTTCACCACCGCAGTGCGGGCTCCGGCCTCGGCATGCAAATCCAGGTTGCTGATGATGGTTCGCCCCTCGGCCGCCACGCTGAACACGCGCTGGTTGGCGCCGGACATCACGGGCTCGACGAAGTGCAGGCGTAGCGTGTAGTTGCCATTGGCAAC
>DASYHQ010000057.1 GCA_035998445.1 Tepidisphaeraceae bacterium
GTCCGCTAGTACGCCTGCGGACCGATTCGCGTTCCGACGGAAAATGGTCCGCAGGGGTACCAGCGGACCCTACGAGACTGCAGACGCCCGTCCCCCGCCAGTTCCACACCACGGGCGGCGTACCGCCCGTGGCACCCGGCATCCACCTCATCCGTCGAACCGGATGCTAATGTGCGCCCCGCGCCGAAATATCGCCTACCCGCCCCCGGCGTCGTACGCCTTAACCTGAATCCCCCAAACCCCTTACCGCCCCGCCTCGCAATCCACCGCCTGGATGATATCCTGCGCGTGGCGCAAATTATCGTGATTTGCGGGGGTACGGGGTCCGGTTAATAGTAGTTATCCTGCCTTGGCCATACCGTGAATCACAAGGCTCACGAGGTCCTCGACTACGCGGCGCCCGAAATCGCTGAACCGCAATGGCCGTCCTTTGTGGGCGGCGCGACCAGAAAAGGGGACATCCAGAATATCCGTTCGCGGTGTTGGCCCATCAACGATCCTGTGTGGATATTCTGGATGTCCCCTTTTCCTCGCCCTGGATGTCCCCTTTTCCTCGCCCCGCGATAATGCGCTGTTGACGGGACTTTCTGAAGAGGAACTGGCGTACGTGAACGCGTGGATTGATTGGACGATGGGGCTTCGGCCCGATAAGCCAACGCGCTAACGTGTTCGTGAAGCGCGTGAAAGGAGGATCAAATTGAAGCAACAACTGATCACCAAACGTGCTGCGATCCTGACTCTCATCATCATAGGCTTCGGATTAGGCGCGCTAACGTTGATCGGCTTGATTAACGCACGAGGTGCTACCGAGATATCAGCGAACTCGGGTAAGGAAGCGTGTAATCTTAGAATGCGAATGATTTATTCAGCGATCTTGGCACATTCTCGTATCGTGGGCGACGTGCTTCCAGCAAACTTGGAGGAGCTTGTCGAAGGAAAATATCTGGAATCATCGTTTCTATATTGTCCGTCCGATTCAGCTAGACGCCGATACCGTTACGTTAGCGCAGGGAAATCATTGAACTCATCGCCGGATACGGTCATTATGACAGAAGAACTCGGCAACCATTCTCTGGCTGGAGGAAACGTATTGTTTGTCGATGGCCATGTTGAATTCTGGTCATCCAAAAAATTATTGGCGATAAAGGGGTCGGGCGATAAAGGGGGCGGCGGGCGATAATGCAGATACGGGGACATCTTTCAAATCTGGAATTTGAAAGATGTCCCCTTATCCGGCTCGGCCACTGATCGGCCTCACGTTAGTCGGTACGGCTCTATGAACAGGCCTCGCCTCCTTATCTCGGTCATGGTGGCGGTGCCTGATGCGCCGGCCGCCGTCGCTTGGTACAAGCGGGCGCTTGGAGCGATCGAGCTGTGGAACGTGGGCTCGGTGGTCGGACTGGACGTCGCCGGCGCCCCGTTCTTCGTCGGCCAGCCGGAGGACAACGGCTGGGAGAGCCCCGCCAAGCTCGGGATCACGACGGCTCGCATTGAGGTGTTCTGTGATGAGCCAGATGCGTTCATCGATCGGGCAGTCGCGGCCGGCGCAAACGGAAGTGCGGACAAGATCAGAGATCACGCGACGCCCTGGGGGCCCCACCGGCAGGGCGGATTTGTGGACCCGTTTGGGCACGTCTGGCTCGTCGGTGATCGATCCCCCTTGAGTCCTCATCCTGCAACAGCGTCCGGTTAGGCTGTGCCGTCTAACCACACGCTGAGGTCGATAATGGGGTCGGGAGTCTATAAAGCGGTGGAACAATGACTCCCGACCCCTTTAAACCCTCCGGTGCCACGGGTCGTCTTTGCCCCGCGTTCTCGGCCAGGATACCCCGCACGGTCGACCTACCGCCCGTGGCACCGGGCCATTCGCCGCGCGTCTGTTGAGAACTGAACAGGGGACCGGTTTCTGCGGTTTCATTATTCCGCTTGAATCCGCCCCAAGTCCCTGTTCCAATTCCCCTTGCAGCCGTTTTAGCACGGACGGCCAACCCACGTTATCCTGCGCGCGGCGCAGGAGAATAGTAGTTATCTGGCACTGAGGATGCCCATGTCGTCGGAATCCAGCTACGCCGATCAACGTCGCCGAGTCTGCGAGGCCGCAGCCGCGCGTGGCTACGAAGACCCGGCAAGCCTCCGCGAGCTACTCATCTGCACGACAAGCACCACCGCCCCAATGGCGGAAGCTTATTTCGCCGAACGCCGTAACGACCCGAAGCTCTTGTCGTTGCTCGTGGCGATCGCGCTCGAAGGCGAGGACGCGGGGGACGCACCGTGGGCGGCCGCCAATACTATCGCGGATTTCCCAGCGGAGATGTTGTTGCCGCACAAATCGAGCCTGGAGACGTTGGCTGCCGAGCAGTGGTCCTATTTGCACGTCCCGGGCCGCCAAGCGTTGGAAAAGATCGCGGCCGCCGGCGGTGCCAGATAACCCGCCGCTGGAGCGGACCGCGGCGGCGTTATACTTCACTTGCGGTCGAGCGTCGCGCGTGCGCCGCCGCGGCCGCTCAACGGCCTGACGTTATGCGACACGAGGTGAATCCCCTTGACTCCCTTCGCGGGCCTGCACTCGTGCTGTTCTGGCTCGCCTTTTACGGCCTCGGGTCGCTGGTATTCTTGATCTCGCTCCGCTCGTTCGGCAAGACCGCGCCCGTGGCCATGCTCCTCCAGGCGGCGTGCTTACTTTGGTTCATCGCGACTGTGCTTCATCTGTCGCGATCGAGATTCGCGTACGCTTTTGCTGGCGGATGGGTCTTACTGCTTGGTCTGCCCTTGGCGTTTCAAGTCGTCAAGCGTCTTCACTACTGGATCACAATTGGGATGGAGCCGCCCGACGGCATGGGATCGCCTATGGCATTTCTTCTCGGGTTCATCATGGAATGGGCTGCGTTCTTGCCGCTCTGCCTGATGTTGATCGTACTTGTGCTGTTTAGGCCGTGGCGCGGTGGCCGCCCAGTCATGTAGGGTCCGCTGGTACCCCCTGCGGACCGATTCGGACGGAGCGGTCCGCAAGAGTACCAGCGGACCCTACTTGCTGGATATCCCATTATCCTTGCACAACGGGCAGCGGTGTGGGTTCGCTAAAGGTGGGTGCGAGGGTAAGATAGTCGAGCGGGTGACGACGAGACCCACCCGCACCGCCATGGCGACACCGGAGATGAGCGACACGACGAGCGACGGCATCCGCGTCGGGGCGACCGCGTACTTTTTGCCCGAGCGGTCCGAGCCGGACGAGCGGCGGTTCGTCTTCGGCTACACGATCGTCATCGCCAACGTCGGCGAGCGAGCGGCGCAGCTGGTGAGCAGGCGGTGGATCATCATCGACGCCGCCGGGCGGCGCGAGCAGGTGGAGGGGCCGGGCGTGGTCGGGCAGACGCCGAAGCTGGCGCCGGGGGAGGCGTTTAAGTACCAGTCCTTCTGCCCGCTGAAGACCGACTGGGGCACGATGGAAGGCGCCTACCAGATGGTGCGCGACGACGGCGAGGCATTTGAGGCGAAGATCGACCGCTTCTTCCTGCGCACCGACCAGGCGATGATGTTGCCGGACGAGGATGACGATTGAGCCGTCGGCCGGGGCATCGGTCCACGCGCAGCGCCTGTCGCCCGGTGGCACGGCCGAAGACGGCGCGGTGAAGTGGCGGCCGCGCAGGTCGGTTCCCCTACCGCTATGATGCGACCCATGATGCCCGTTGACGATGCTGCTGCCGTTGCCGATGACGAGCGGATGCTGCAGGCGTTTCTGGCGGGGCGGGACGTGGGGTGTCCGCAGTGTGGGTACAACGTGCGCGACCTGCGGGGGGCGATTTGTCCCGAGTGCGGCGAGCGGCTGGCGCTGCGGCTGCAGTTGGCCGAGGTGCGGCAGGCGGCGATGTTGACCGGGTTGATCGGGCTGTCGGCCGGGGTGGGGTTGAGCGGGTTGCTGCTGGTCTACCTGTGCATCGAGGAGTACGGCAACATTGGCGGTGTGGACAGAACTTTCTTCTACCTGACCGGCGGCGGCTTGGTCGTGCTGGGGGCGATGTTGTACGCATGGCTGCGCGGCTGGCGGTGGGTTCGCACCCGCCCCGCCGCGGTGCGCTGGGGGCTGGCGGCGGGCTGTTGGGCGGCGACGCTGGCGTACCTGGGGGTCTTCACGTACATGAGTCCGTGATGGCGTCAGCATCCTGCCCGGGGTGTACGGACGCGCGCATCACCTAATGAATCGGCATGCGCGACGCGATGAAGCAACGACGAACGTCGCGCGCCGATCGTGCGGAATCGGCCGGGGGACGGGCGGGCGGTGCGGAGCTCGTGTTGCGGGCGCGGCGGCCGGGGGGACGCGGGCGGGGGTCAGAGTCGGGCGATCTTGTCGAACACGTCGGTGAAGATCGGGTCGCGGTGCACGGCGCTGGCGATGCGGATGAGGTGGCGGTTCGGGTTGACCGACCAGGTGCCCTCGGTCGACAGCACGGGGCTGTGCACGAGGTGCGTCGGGGCCCACGCGGGGTTGATCAGCCAGGCGGTCGGGGCGATGTCCCAGATGACCTTCGACCAGATGGGCCGGCCGGTCTTGTTGTACTTGCGCGAGATGTCGACGAGGTAGTCGGCGAGCTTGCTGCGGCCGGCGAGGCAGGCGTCGAGCTCCTGCACGGTCGTCAGCAGGCGGTCGACCACACCGCCGCACGGGAAGAGGATCATGGGCACGCCGCTGTCGAGGACGACGCGGGCGGCGGGGATGTCCTGCTTGAGGTTGAACTCGCGCGTGTCGGGCCAGTGCAGCGCGTGGCCGCCCAGCCAGCAGACGACGATGCGCTCGATGATCCGCGGCTCGAGCAGCATGGCGGCGGCGACGTTGGTGATCGCGCCGATCGCGACGACGTAGAGCGGGTCGTCCGGATCGCTGCGCATCGCCCGGGCGATGAGGTCATCGGTGACGGCGGTGCGCTGCGGGGCGGCGGGGTCGAGGTAGGCCGTGGCGCCCTTGAAGACGGGCGGCTTGGCGCCGAGCGTCATCAGATCGAGCAGGCGGTTGATCTCGTCGTAGCTCCTCTCCATGCCGTCGCCGGGGCCAGTGGAGCGGTCGTTGTGAAACGGGGCCGCGTAGAGGGCTTCGACGTCGAGCCGCTCGGGCGAGCCGAGCACGTGGGCGACGGCGTACTGGTCGTCGATCTCGTTGTAGGTGTCGGTATCGAGCACCATCCGCACGCGGCCCGCAGGGGGCGCAAGGCGGCTGGCACGCAGGGCGTCGGTAAGCGTTGGAAAGGTGGGCATACGGGCAGGCGATGGTACCGGCTCCCCGCTTCGTACGCGAGACCTCCCCCGCCACGCCCGGAGGGCACCGATCCGTGGACGCCCGGCCATCCTTACCCGCACGCGGGACAGGGCTGCGCGTTGGCGGGGCCGAGGGGCCGCGGGTGGCGCGACGAGCGTGGGATGTCCCCTGCTCACCCTCAGGGGTAAGATAACCGCATGATGCTTCGGCTGGTCGCTTTGCTCGTTGCGCTGCTGCCCGTGACGACGCGGGCGGGAGAGTTGCTCGTCGGGGCGCTGCAGGGGGACGTGCGTCACCTGGCGCGCAACCGCGCCGCGGGGCTGAACGTGTCGATCCTCGAACTGCACTGGGACCGTTACCAGCCAAAGCCCGGCGTCTTCGACGCAGGCTACATCGCGGAGGCCAAGCAACAGCGTGACGCCTACGTGGCGGCGGGCATGCGGGTGATGCTGGACCTCGGCATGCAGTACCCGCCGGCCTGGGCGCGGGCGCTGCCGCACGGGCGGTTTGTGAACCAGTTCGGTCAGGCGTACGACGAGGACGCCAAGCCCGGATCGGCGGGCGTGAACGCCGTCTTCAACCAGAAGCTGCGCGACGTGCAGGCGGCCTACGTGGGGCGCGTCTTCGACGACCTCGGTGCTGATTTCGCGATCGCGCGCCTTGGCTGGGGCTACTTCGGCGAGTTGGGCTATCCGCACCCCACCTTCGCGGGCAAAGCCAACGGCTACTGGGCGTTCGACGATATCGCCCAAGGCAAGTTGCCCGGGCTGCCGCCGACGCTGGCGGCCTGTCCCGTGCCGGGGTGGAAGCCGGGCGACCGGGGTGACCCCACGGCGGCGGCAACGTTCCTCAAGTGGTACCTGGCGGCGCTGCGCGATTACCACGACTGGCAGATCGCCACGGTGCGCCGGCACACGGCCGCTCCGCTGGCGATGCTCTACCCATCGTGGGGCATCCGCCCGGGCCAGGCCGACGCGGCGGTCGCCGCTGGCTTGTCGGGAACGACGCCTGCGGAGGTCAACGGCGAGATCCAGCGCGGCTTCGACTTCGCCGCGTGTGTTGCCGGCGTGCGCGATGCGAACGTCATCGTCTACACGACGTGGATCGACTCCGATCCCGCGTTTGGCGACGACGATTCGCCCGATCCCGCCCGCTGGTCCCCGCCGCACTTCCTGAGCGAGCTGGCGCAGCGCCACCCGCTGCGCCTTGGCGTCATGGGCGAGAACACCGGCCCGGGCACGAAGGCGGCGCTGGCGTTGACGATGTCGCGCGTGCGGCGGTTCAACCTCTCGGGCCTGATGTGGGCGTTCGAGCCACACCTCTACAGCGGAGCGCCCGACCACGCGTCGATCGACGATCTCGGCCGGGCGATCGGGCAACCGAAGGCGCCGCGGTGAGGATCGTGCGGAACGAGGCCAGGCACGGGCAACGTTGCGCGCGGACCAGGAAGAGGTGAACGGGCTGGCGACCGCTGGTGGTCGCCAGCGCACGTCGCGCCCTTGAAGGTTGGGCGGCGGCGCGACATGCTATGCGGTTCCGCCGGTGAGCCGTGTGTCGTTGTTGGGCATGGGCCGCGGGCGAAAGTGTTGCGCGCGCGCCATGGCTATGAATCAATTGACCCGTCACCTGTTGATCCTGATCGTCGTCGCCGGCGCGGTCTTCTTTGCGAACCTGGGGGCGGCGCGGCTGTGGGATCGGGACGAGCCGCGCAACGCGGGGTGCGCGCGCGAGATGATCGAGCGCGGCGACTGGGTGGTGCCCTACTTCAACGATGAGGTGCGCGTTCACAAGCCAATACTGCTGTACTGGCTGATGATCGGGTCGTACACGCTGTTCGACGTCAGCGAGTTCACGGCGCGGCTGCCGTCGGCGCTTCAGGGGCTGGGGACGGTGCTGCTGACGTACTTCATCGGCCGGCGGTTGTTCAACCCGCAGGCGGCGGTGTGGGCGGGCGCGATCCTCG
The DNA here is from genome assembly GCA_035998445.1 of Tepidisphaeraceae bacterium. Taxonomy (NCBI): domain Bacteria; kingdom Pseudomonadati; phylum Planctomycetota; class Phycisphaerae; order Tepidisphaerales; family Tepidisphaeraceae; species Tepidisphaeraceae bacterium. Next base: position 7,212 of record DASYHQ010000057.1, read on the forward strand.
CGACGTGCATCATGTTTGGCGTGGTGGCGCGAGCGGCGACGCCGGACTCGACGCTCTGCTTCACGGCGACGCTGGCGATGTTCGCCTACGTCTACACGGCATTTCCCAAGAAGGACCCGGCGGCGTCGCCGTTGGACCGGCCGGCGCGGACGAGCTATTTCCCGGTGAAGCTGTGGCACGCGGTGCTGATCTACGCGGCGATGGGCTTGGCGACGCTGGCCAAGGGGCCGGTGGGGTTCATCGTGCCGGCGGCGGTGATCGGCATGTTCCTGCTGATCACGCATTTGCCGAAGATCGCGCCCATCCCGCTGCACGTGCGCGGGCTGGAGCGGTGGAAGATGCTGGCCGGTCGGGCGGTGCGGCCGTTCGCGCCGAGGCACTTCCTGCGCGTGCTGTGGATGATGCGGCCGATCACGTTGTTCGTCGTGGTGATGGCGGTGGCGCTGCCGTGGTACCTGTGGGTGCACGAGCGGTCGGACGGCGTGTGGACGCGCGGGTTCTTCCTCGAACACAACATCGGCCGGGCGGCGCAGGCGATGGAAGGCCATGGCGGCGGGCCGTGGTATTACCCGGGCACGATCATCCTCGGGTTCTTCCCGTGGATCATCCTGCTGGTGCCGGCGTTCATATCAGCCATCGCCTGGGTGCGGCGGCGCGACAACGACCGGCCGGGCTACCTGTTTGCCCTGTGCTGGGCGTGCGTGTGGGTGGGCGTGTTCACGGTTGCCAGCACGAAGCTGCCGACGTACATCACGCCGATGTACCCGGCGATGGCGCTGCTGACCGGCGCGTACATCCACCGCTGGCAACGCGGCGAGGCCGTGCCTGACCCGCTGAAGGTGCGGCTGGCGTTCGGCATTCTGGCGTTCATCGGCGTCGGCACGATCATCGGCTTGGCGATCGCGATGCACACCACCTTTGGTGGCGGGCAGTGGCTGGGCGCGATCGGGATCATCCCGATCATTGGCGCGATCATCTGCTGGCGGCTGGCTGAGCAACGCCGCCGCGAGGCGACGATGATCGCGTTCGGCGTGATGGCGGGCGTGTTTGTGCTGACGTTGTTCGCCGTCGGCACGCCGGTGGTGGACCGGTTCCAGCTTAGCCACAAGCTGCTGGCGGCCATCGACCAGAACAGCGACAACCCGAGCGTGCACTCGTTCGGCCGGCTGGAGCCGAGCTGGGTGTTCTATCTGGGTCGGACGATCAACGAGATTCCCAAGGGCGACTACGCGGAGGCCGCGTCATTCCTGGAAGGCGGCCGCGAGCGGTTCCTGATCACGACGCTGGACCGCTACGAGCGACTTCGCCCCACCCTGCCGGCCGACGTGGTGAATCTGGAGACCATCCCCTACTTTGGGCGCGAAGGTGAGATCGTGGTGATTGGCCGACATGCGGCGGTGGCGACGAACTGAATGCAGTAGAGGTGAACGGGTTCGCGAAAGAATGATCTTCTGTGGGACAGGCATTCCTGCCTGTCTCTCCCCCCGCTTTCCCCGTGCATTCTGCGGAAGGTGAATACGGGGGGAGACCAAGAGAGACAGGCAAGAATGCCTGTCCTACAGAAGAGCGCAGCACATGCGCCCGACATAGCCGGGCGCGACCGATAGCCGAAGGACACCGCAAGCCATGGATAAGCGCCCCATCTCGATCGTCATCCCCCTGCTCGACGAGGTCGAGAACCTGCCGAAGCTGTACGAAGAGTTGATCGCGGTCGCGCGAGACAACAACTACACGTTCGATATCACGTTCGTCGACGACGGCTCAAAGGACGGGTCGTGGGAGGTGATCGAGCGCCTGGCCGCGGCCGACCCGAACGTGCGGGGCATCTGCTTCCGCCGCAACTTCGGCAAGGCGGCGGCCCTGAGCGCGGGGTTCGAGGTAGCCAAGGGGCCGCTCATCATGACGCTCGACGGCGATTTGCAGGACGACCCGCGCGAGATCCCCCGCTTCCTCGAGCAGATGGACAGCGGGCTGGACGTCGTCAGCGGCTGGAAGCAGACCCGCCATGATCCCATCCACAAGGTCTGGCCGTCGCGCGTGTTCAACGGCATGGTCAGCGGATTGACCGGCGTGCGCCTGCACGACCACAACTGCGGCATGAAATGCTACCGGGCCGAGATCTTCGACGAGGTCCGCCTGTACGGCGAGCTGCACCGCTTCGTGCCCGTTCTGGCGGCCGCCAAGGGGTGGAAGGTCGGCGAGATCGCGATCAACCACCGTCCGCGCACGGCCGGTCATTCGAAGTACGGCGTGCGGCGGTTCGTCAAAGGCTTCCTCGACCTGCTCTCGGTCTACTTCATCACCGGCTACGGCCAGCGCCCGCTGCATCTGCTGGGTACCTTCGGGTTGGTCGCGTTCCTGCTGGGTGGCGTGGGCATGACCTACCTCGGCATCTATTGGGTGCTACGCGTGACGATCGGCGACGAAAGCTGGCTGCCGTTGCACCAGCGGCCCGCCGTCATCTACTCTGCGGCGCTGCTGCTGCTGGGGGCGCAGTTGATGTCGATCGGGTTTATCGCGGAGTTGATTACGGCGAATGCCAGGCGCGACGTGACGCCATATTCAACGAAGCGGGTGACGAAGCGGATCGAGAAAGCGGAAGAGCTCACGCGGGTTTGATGGGTTGGACACGCCTTCATCACTCTGGTCCCTCTCCCGGTACTCCGGGAGAGGCTAGGTGAGGGTGATTTCGGACGGCGGACGGCCCACGAATGGGCACGAATCGACACGAATAGGAAGACAGAGAACCGCGCGCCTCTTATTCGTGTTCCTTCGTGCCCATACGTGGGCAATTTCTTAGCCTCGCCGTGTGGGGCAGAACAAATCACCCTCACCTAGCCTCTCCCATGCGTACATGGGAGAGGGACCGGAGCGGCCCTCATCACGATGCTATGACTTGAGCAGGCGCCGCCTGCGCAACTCCCGACTTACGATTGCGAATCTCCACAAGCGCCGGAGTCTGCCTGCGGATCTCAGCAGCCAGCGGCTGGTGGATCGGTCGTTCGCCGTTGTTGTCGGCGTAGCCCCACAGGCCGTTGCGGCAATGGCGGTTGTCTTCCCAGCCGGGGTGGTCGACGATCGGGTACCACGTGATGCCGTGCAGGTCGACGCCCGCCAGCATCGCCCGGCCGGCCTCGCCGGCGATGTAGCGGAACCAGCGGGCGCGCTCGCCGTCCTCGATCCCCGTCTCGGCGATGATCATCGGGCGCTTGTAGCGGTGCCACATCTCCACCAGCATCTCGGCCAGCGGCTTGTAGTACCGGCTGTCGCCACCGATGAACCGGCCGTCGTAGAAGGTCTGGTTGTTGCGGTAGTAGTTGACGCCGACGATGTCCAGGTACTCGCGCCGCCCGCCGAGTTCCGGTTCGACCTCACCAATGAGCATGTCGTACGCCTGGAACTGGGCCGTGCGGTACTGCTCGGCGGCGATCTGTTCGCGCTGGCGATTGCGCCGACCAATGACGTTGACGGCCGGATCGCAGTGCATGAGCCGCGCGCGCGGACAGACCGCTTTAATCGCCTCCATTGAAGCAATGGCCGCCCGAACAAGCTGCCGCTTCATTTCAGCGCCGCGGCCCTTGTCGTACGGGTTCAGGTAACCCGTGTCGGCACCGGCCCAGGACAGGAACGAGATCTCGTTCACCGGCGTGATGAAGACCGGCCGATCAGCCGGCGTGTGGTCGTCCAGCACCCGCGCGACGGCGGCGGTGTACCTGGCAAAGGCGTCGGGGAAACGCGAGCCGTAAATGTCGACGTGGTCGGGCCAGCCGTAGTGCATGAGGTCCCAGATGACCTCCATCTCCATTTGCTGCGCCGCGCGCACCATCGGCAGCAAACTGTCGAAGTCGTAGTGTCCGGCGGTGGATTCGACGAGGTGCCAGCGGACGGCGTCGCGGCAGGTGTGCATGCCCATCGACTGCAGGCGTGCGTAGTCCAACGCGGCAAAGCGATCGTGGCTGGTCGAGGCGATCAGGTCGAGCCGCACGCCCGACTTGTTGTAGTGGGTAGAGCATTCGAACCCACCCATCATGAACGACTGAAACAGCGGCCGCGGCATGGGATCGACCGCGTAGCGCGTCGGGCCGATCTCACTGGCGGGATCCCAGATGGGCTTCGGCACCGCGGTGAGCGCGCCGGTATCGGCGACCTTCGCCGCGCCGCTGCACCCGAGTACGGCCTGCCCGGCGACGGCGACACCCAAGAGGCCCACACGCCGCAGGAACTCGCGGCGGTCGATCGGAGAAGTGGAATGATCGGCCATAATGAGTCCTTGTGTCATCGCTAATGGAACGCCCGACCCCCGACCACCCAAGAAGCGGCCGCGCATTGATTTGCTGAGCGGCGCCAAACGCCCTCACCAGCGCGCACCCTCACTGGATCGCTCTTGGTCATCGAGAGCCATTGAACTACGCGCTGCCACGGCGCCTGTTATGGGAAGCAATTCACGCCCCTACCCACCGCCCGAGCTACGCCGCCACCATAGCCTCTTGCAGGATCGGCAGTGCCGATTTGTTGTTGCTGATGACCACCGTCTCCCAGAGGTCAATGCTTTCCAGCTTGTAGCGGTAGTCGATCTCGACCCCAGTTCGGCGGATGAGGTCCTGCAGCGCCAGGTCGCTGCGCCAGCCGAGCTTGGTGCAGACGGGCGAGGCCCATTTTTCGAGCAGCGCGATAAAGCGGTTGGTCGACTGGAAGTGGTTGACGATCACGATCCGGCTCCCCGGCTTTGCGACCCGCTGGGCCTCGCGAACGAGCATGTAGGGGTTGGATACGACGCTGATCACGTGGCTGATGAAAACGTGGTCGAACGTGTCGTCGGCGAAGGGCAGGTGTAGCGCGTCGGCCTGGAAGACCGTGGCGTTGGTCATGTTTTGTTCGCGGATCTTCTTGCGCGCCTCGCGCAGCATGCCGCTGGAGAGGTCAACCCCGATGATCTGCCCATGCCGCGGGTAGAAACCGAGGCTGGCGCCGGTGCCGATGCCAAGGTCGAGGACGGCGTCGGTCTCGCTGATGTTCATGTGCTTGATGGCCCGCTCGATCCGCCGCTTGACGAGCCGGCCGAACGTGGCGTCGTAGAACATCGAGTGAACGTCGTAGATTTTCTTGGTGCTGGCTTCCTGCATGGCTGGCGGCTGTCCTTTGGTCCGATTACCTCGACTGCGGTGCGTCACTCTAGACCCATGGCCCGAATTTGCCAAGGTATGATCGGCGGGTAAGAAAAAGGGGCGATTTGCGGCGCAGGATGGAGCAGTGCCCTTGAAAGCGGGCGTCCGCCGGTCCTCAGACCCCGCACCACTCCCCCTATTCCGCCATTTCAGCGGCGGCGACGTCCATCAGCCACGTCAACTGCCCCATATCGGGCGCGATCAACTGTGCCGGATACAATTCGGGATTGCGCTCCCCTTCCAGAATATGCTGCAATGCCGGAGCCTTATTCTTGCCTGCGACGAGGAACAGCACCTGTCGAGACCGGTTGATGAACGTCGCGGTCATCGTGATGCGCCAGCTCGCGCCGGTTGTTGATTTCTCGACGAACTGCGCGACGCAGCTTCGCGCCGTCTCCGCCAACGCGGGCGTGTGCGGGAAGAGGCTGGCGGTGTGGCCATCGTCACCCAGCCCCAGCAGGCATAGATCGGGCCCACCTGCCTCACCGAAGAGATCGCTGAGGTGTTCCTCGTACTTGTCGGCGGCGCTCGAGGGCTCAGTTTCCCCTTCCATCCGGTACACATTGTCCTGCGGAATGGGCACCTTGCTCAGCAGCGTCTCCTTGGCCATGCGGTAGTTGCTCTCGGCATGGTCCGGCGGCACGCAACGCTCGTCGCCAAACAGCACGCGCACCTTCGTCCAATCGATGCGCAACCTGTACGGCTCGGCCGCCAGCAGCGTGTGCAGCGCCTTGGGCGTCGACCCACCCGACAGCACGACCGAAAAGTTGCCATGGTCGGCAATTGCCCACTCACAAATAACCGCCAACCGCTCCGCCGCCTCGGCGGCGATGTCGGCGGGGGTCGGGACGACTTTGATTTCTGGGATGTTCACAGCGACAGAGAGTGCGTTAGTCAGGTGAAAATCGCAAGATGTGAATTTACACCGTTGGCGGCAGAGGCTCAGGTGGAAAGTCGACGCCCGCGTAGATCTCGCTCAGCGGCAGCGCGACGTCCAGGCTGCTCAGCCGCACGACCGCCCCCGGCCCGTGCACCGGTTGGAAAAGCCAGTTGCCGTCGGCCTGTCGCGTGTAGACATCCACCCATGCCGCGTTCTGCGACACCATCACGTACTCGTCGACCGAGTCGAGCCGCAGGTACTTCTTGAACTTCTCCGTGCGGTCGTACGCCTCCGTTCCTGGCGACGTCACCTCCACGATCACCTTCGGGTTCAACACCGACTTCGGTGGCGTCTCCGTGTCGAACTGCGTCGGCCCGCAGATCACGCTGACGTCCGGATAGACGTACAACGGCGTGCCCTTGATGCGCACCCGCAGGTCGCTGCTGTAGACTCGACAGGGCTTACCCTTCAGCGCGTTGCGCAGCTCACCCGCGAAGTTCGCCGAGATGAGGGCGTGCGACTCCGATCCTCCCGCCATCGCGATTATCTCGCCAAGCGGAACGATGTAGCCGTCGCGGTACTCCAGCTTCTCTTCCGACGCCTCGTCGAGCCGAAAGTACTCTTCGATGCTATAGCGACGTTCTCGTTCGATGGCCACCTGCATAGCGTTTACCATGATAACCGGCGATAAGGGCAGATGCCTAACGGGCCCTGGAAGCGACTCGCGTGATGCGATCAATCGTGCGCTCGGACCTCAAATCCCGGAACGCGTAAGCTGGCTGGCGACGGAATCGATGCCGCCCAAATCGCGACAGCCACGGCGATGAGCGGTGCCAATCGGACACCCCAGCGAAACCCAATAAATGACGGCATATCTCCGTCTCTTACGTTATCCGTCCCAATGAACAGTAACCACGCATACCCGACGGCGAGCGGTACAAGCAACCAAGGCAGCCGCGCAATGCGCGCCTTGAGGCGGCTCCGTCGGATAACGAGCCACCCAATCAGGATCGTGGGCCACGTAGCAAGGAGGAACATGAGCGCGCCTCGGATGTACCAAGAAGCCTGCGAACCACGCCAGAAGTTGTGGCCCGGCGCGTACGAGGTGCCTAGCAAAGGCGCGACGATCTCTTCCATCACCCCACCCCATGCGCCGGCTTCGGCAGTTCGTCATGAATCGTCTGCTGCTTCGGCTGTTCGCCGTTGAACGAAAATAGGATCATGTCGTCGTCGATGCGGGCTTGCAGGTGGACGGGGCGGCGCCAGATCTTGTAGACGTTCTTCAGCGTTTCGATGGCGGTCTTGATCTCGATGTCCAAGCCGTTGTGCTTCTGGGCCAGGTACAGCTCGCCGCGGTTGGCGTAGTTGCCGTCGGCGACGTAGACGAACGGCTGGCCCATGTTCGTCAGGTGGTACAGCATCGTCTGCTTGATGCGTTTTGGGTCGCGCGACAGGATCTTGATCTGCCCGGTGCGCTCGTCGCGGCCGTACTGGTAGAACTTGTGCTTTTCGATGAACTCGGGGGTCATGAACTCGTCGATGAAATTCACGTCGTTGTAAACGCGGCGCACCTCGAAGATCTTCTCGCGGCCTTGGCCGAGGCCTTTGTCCCAGCTCTTTTTTTGGCCGAGCGTGTCGGCGTCGTCGTAGTCCTTGCCAAACTTGCCCTTGTTCCAGCGGTCTTCAATGTCGCGGAACAGCTCCAAACCGATCTTGTACGGATTGAAATTGCCCGGCGGCATGTGGACGGTGCCGCTGTGGTGGTCGGCATAGTCGATGACCTCCCTGGCCTCCACGAAGTGCCGCGTCATCAGCGTGCTGTGCCAGTAGCTGGCCCAGCCCTCGTTCATCACCTTCGTCATGCCCTGCGGGGCGTAGTAGTAGCTCTCCTCGCGCACCATGGCCAGGCAGTCTTGCTGCCAGTCCTCAAGGCCGGCGTGTTCGATCAGGTAGAGCAGCACGTCGCGCGTCGGCCGGGCCGGCGTGGCGTGTCGCATCTTGGCGGCCTCCTCGCGGTGGCGCCGCTGTTCAGCTTCGATTTTTTCGGGCGGGTTGATCCAGCGGTCCAAGTAGTCCTTGCTCTTGAACTTGCCGGTCGGCTGATCTTCGCGCTTCGTGTCCTCCTTCTCGCGCTCCAGCGGCCCACGGTTGAGGAACATGCTGTGCGGATCGATGAGGTGCTCGACGCTCAGGCAGACGTCCAGCCACGCCTCGACGGTGTCGTACCCGTGCTTCTCGATGTGCCGGCGGACGTGCGTGGCGTGGTTGGCCATCTCGTCCATCATCTTGCGGTTCGTCTGGCTGAACCACAGGTTGCTCTTGAAGAAGTCGCTGTGCCCGTAGACGTGGGCGATCACCAGCTTCTGGTCGACCAGCGGGTTGCTTTCCTGCAAGTAGGCGTAGCAGGGGTCGTTGTTGATGACCATCTCGTAGATGCGACCGAGGCCGTAATGGTGCTGCTTGCGGAGCTTCTCGTACTCCATGCCGAATCGCCAGTGCGGGTACCGCTGCGGGAACCCGCCGTAGGCCGCGATCTGGTTCATCTGCTCGTAGTCGCACATCTCGAAGATGACGGGAAAGAAATCGAGCCCGTACGACGCCGCCTGCTCGCGGATCTGCTTTTTCGCAGCGAGAAGTTCGGCGGGAAATGGTGCGAGGGTGTGCGAGGCCATACGGCGTACCTCTGTCCTAGCGGGTTTGACGAACCAATGCGGGGACCGCAGCGCGCGGGCCGCTGCTCCATCATACGCCGGCTGGAACGTCGAGGCAGCGGCTTAAGCGGGCCGGCGGGCATTCCATGCGCGCAGGAGCCGCGTATCGAGACCCACTGCGAGCACGGCCAGCAGGATGAAGCAGCCTGCGGTCAGCTTCAGGATCTCTTCGATCGCAGCGCCCCAGCCGAACATGTCGTACGCGACGTGGACGATGAAGGTCACGACGGCGACGCCGAGCATCTGCACCATCAGCGTGGCCCGCGCCAGCACCAGCCGATGCCGCCACGCCAGGTAGAACGCCGGCACCACGTACGACAGGACGAGCACGTCGTCGATATGATCCGTCATTCGGTCGTGCGGGTTCCAGGACATCGCAGCATGAATCCACCGGTCGATGCGCTCGTGCAACCGGAACATGTCGTCGAACGCCACCACGCAGAGCAGCACGCCGAACGACATCCAAAATTGCCGCACCTTCGTCTGCGGCAGGCGTTTGGCGATGTTCAGCGAGACGACGCCCGACGCGACCAGCACCCCCACCGCTGCCAGCGTGCCGAGGTGCTTCTCACCGAACAGGCGATGGTTGTTGCCGTAGATCCATTCGCTGAGCGCAACGCACAGCAGGATCACCAGCGTGTTGGACAGCAACACCCACTTCGCCACCGAACGCCACCCCGGCGGTGGGCTGACACGCCGAACGCTAAGGCGCACCAGTGCCAACAGCGATTCGTCGTGGCGTTGAGCCGAACCAGCAGCAATCAATTCCGGTGCAGTAGCAGGCTGATCCATTGATTTTGATCATATCGGCTTTGCGCAAGGATTTCATCAAATCTGTGCCGTACCTCCTACAGTACCGCGTTGAGTGTACATCTCTTCATTCGCTCCGCGGTGCAACCGCTAGAAGGTGTTATGGACTGTTGATCGTCCACAGGAGGTCTGGGTGCCACGGGTGGTACTCCGCCCGTGTCCATGCCAGTGGGATGAACACGGGTGGAGTACCACTCCCGTGGCACCCAGGCTCAGGGACGGAACCGCCGGTCGCCGGTGAGCGAGAACACTGCGCGTTCCATCATCGCAGGCGGGATTGCGATCAACGCGAGAAAGAACAGAGAGATCGCCGCCCATCCTGCCAACTCGCCATCACGCCTGCGCGCTGCGGCGTACGCGAGAACGGACGTCGTCGTACCGATACAAACCGCTAGCAGCGCCCGCCAATACGCAAGGACGAACTTCACAAGCAGCGATGACTCCGTCCAACTGCCATGCAACAATCCCCAAGCCAGAAAAATCAAGATCGCGCCGGTCAGCGTTAATGCAACTGCGAACACACGTGCCAATCCGCCTTGAATGGGACGATCGCCCAAGTCGAGCCGACCAAGGACCAGTACAACCAACCCAGCACAGGCTACGGCGAGACCGACGACAACTCCGATCAGCAACAGATAGAACACGGGCTAATGCCCCTTCCCAAAAAACGTCTTGATCGAATCGTAAATATCATCCTTCGAGTTCACCCGGCTCGTCAGCACCTTCGGACTCGCCCGCAAGTGCTCGTGCAGCACGTTGATGAAGTTGCCGCTGCCGTAAGCGCTGGCGACCTGGCAGTAGCCGAACATGTTGCAGATGGGCAGCAGTTGTTCTTTTAAGATCTTCACGCAATCGCGGCTATCGGCTTCTGAACTGTTGTCGCCGTCGCTGAAGTGGAAGAGGTAGATATTCCATTCCTCGGGGCTGTAGTGGGCATCCAACAGGTTCTTGGCGGTGCGGTAGGCGCTGCTGATCTTGGTGCCGCCGTCCTCGCGCAGGTGGTAGAACGTGTGCTTGTCGACCTCTTTAGCCGACACGTCGTGCACGATGTAGCGGCTCTCGATGCCCTCGTAGTTCTTTCTAAGCCACGTGTCGATCCAGAAGCTTTCCAGGCGCACGAGCTCCTTCTGTTCCTCGCCCATCGACCCGCTGACGTCCATCATGAAGATGATGACCGCGTTGCTCTGCGGGCTCTTCACTTCCTTCCAGCTGCGATACCTTATGTCCTTCTTTTCCGGAATGATGATCGGGTTCAGCGGATCGTAATTGCCCGTCATGATCTGCCGTTTGAGCGCTTCCTTGTACGACCGCTTGAAGTGCCGCAGCGATTCGGGCCCCACGCGGCGCAGGCTGCTGTACTTCTCGCGCACCGTGGTGATGCGATGGCTGCCCTTGGGTTCGATGCGCGGCAGCTTCAGTTCTTCCGCAAGAATGTCGGCCAGTTCATCCAGCGATAAGTCGACCTCCATCAAGTGCTGGCCCGCGTCGTTGCCACCCTGCCCTTTGCCTTTGCCCTTCTGGCCTTGGCCGACACCGTCCCCTTCGTTGCCGTCACCGGCGCCCACGCCTTCACTGTTGTCACCGTAGCGAAAGTGCGGCAGATCGACGCCGCGCACGGGGATGCTGATGAGGTGCTTGCCCTCCTTGCCGATCAGCTCGCCCTTCGTGAGGAACTTGCGCAGATCGTCGCGGATGCGCCCCTTCACGATCTGGCGGAAGCGTTGATGGTCCTTTTCGATCTTGAGGATCATGCGGAAGACCTCTCGTCGGCTCGGACTTCATTCGTGTTAACTGACACGCCGTAACGACAGCCATGTTCCCAGCAACAGCAGGACCAGGGAACCGGCAACGCCGACGATCGTGCCGATCTGCCGGGCGTTGATCGCGTCGCGGGCGGCGTCCGTCAGGTAGAGCGACGTGACGCCATAGCGAGCGTCGGTCAGCCAGAAGAACACCAGGCCAAGCAGGCCGGCGACGATCAACATCTTGTGCGAGCGCGGTTGATGCATCGTGATTTCAATCCTTCTTCGTGCCGCTGCGGTACTCGGTGGTCAACATTCCGGCGAAGCCCCAGTTTTCCAGCTCGATTTCATCGATCACGATATGCGTGTGTTCCGGCCGCTTGCCGAGCACACGCACGAGCGTATCGGTAACTTCACGAACAATCTGCCGCTTCTGGTCGGCCGTCACGCCGTCCTTGGTAATCTTGATGTTCACATAGGGCATAAACTTCTACCGTACCGCTGATCGATTCAATCGTCATCCTGAGGTACTCCGAAGGATCTCCCCCCGTATTCGTACATGGGACGGAAGATCCTTCGGTGATCATCAAGTGCGACCAGTTCGCTCCGGTCCCTCTCCCGGTACTCCGGGAGAGGCTAGGTGAGGGTGATTCTTGTTCTTACCGAAGCCGTCAGCAGTTCGAAATCACCCTCACCCTAACCCTCTCCCGGAGTACCGGGAGAGGGGACCGGAACCAATAAACACCCTCTCAGGATGACGCACTGGGAACGGAATTCACGTCACGACCTCAATCATCCTGCTTCCCATCGCCGCGGGCGAAGATGCTGGCGACATAGTTGAGCACGTCCGTCGCGCTCGTTTCGTTGTAGCCGAAGTATTTGATCAGCCGCTGCTTCACCACGTCGATCTTCTGCTGCGTCTCGTCGTCGACCACCGACGATACAAGGTTCTTCAGCTTGATCGTGTCGCGCTGGTCCTCGAACAGCTTCAGTTCCAGCGCCTTCAGCAGCCGGGCGTTGGTGTTGTACTCGAACTTCCGGCCATCCAGCGCGAGCGCGCCGATGTAGTTCATGATCTCCTGCCTGAAGTCATCCTTCCGCGAATCGGGGATGTCGATCTTCTCCTCTATGCTGCGCATCAACCGCTCGTCGGGGTTCTCGTCCTTACCCGTGTAGCGATTGCGCACGCGCTCGTGTTGCGTGTAGGCGCGAACGTTCTCGATGTAATTGGCGGCCAGGCGCTTGATGGCCTCTTCGTCGGCGCTGATCGCCCGCTGCACTTCGCCCTTCAGGATGTCCTCGTACTCCTCGCGAACGACGGCCAGCAGTTCCTTGTACTCCTTCTTCAGTTCCTCATCGGTGATCAGCGAATGATGCGACAACCCCTCTTCCAGCTCGTTCATCGCCATGAAGGGGTTGATGGCCTTCTCGATCACCGCCTGATGGCTCACCAGCGCATTGCTGATCTTGTCCTGAATGTACCGCGGCGAAATGCCCTGCATGCCCTCGCGCGGGGCCTCTTCCTTTAGTTCCTTGATCGATTCTTCCGTGAACCCGGGAATGCTCTTGCCGTTGTACAACTTCAGCTTCTGCAGCTTGGTAATCCCCGCCTTCTTCGGCTCGCTTAAGCGCGTCAGCACCGCCCACATCGCCGCGACCTCGATCGTGTGCGGGGCGATGTGCATTCCGCGGATGCGTTCGGGGCCGAAGTCCTTCAGGTAAATCTTCACCTCGTCTTCAAGGCGAATGTTGTACGGCACGTCGATCTTGATGGTGCGGTCGCGGAACGCCTCCATCATCTCGTTGCCCTGCAGCTTCTTGTACTCGGGCTCGTTCGTGTGACCCAGGATCACTTCGTCGATGTACGTCTGCGCAAACTTCTTCGGCTTGATCATGTGCTCCTGAGACGCCCCCAGCAGGTCGTACAGGAACGCCACGTCCAGCTTCAGCACCTCGATGAACTCCACAATCCCGCGGTTGGCCACGTTCAGTTCACCGTCGAAGTTGAAGGCCCGCGGGTCCGAATCGCTGCCGTACTCTGCGATCTTGCGGTAGTTAATGTCGCCGGTCAGTTCCGTGCTGTCCTGGTTCTTCTCGTCCTTTGGCTGGAACGTGCCGATGCCCCTGCGGTCCTTTTCGCTCAGGATCAGCCGCTTCACCTTCACGTGCTCCATGCACTTGCGCCAGTCGCCGTCGTACTGCTCCATCAGGTCCGCCATGATCTTCCGGCAGAACGGGCAGACCTCGCCGTACAGCCTGATCTTCCGCCCGTCCGGCTGCTTCTCGTTGATCGCCTCCAGCACATCCTTGCGCGCTTCCGGCGGAATCAACAGCAACGGTTCCTCGTGCATCGGGCAGTCGTAGAACTGCTCACCGTCGTCGCCGTTCATGCTGCGGGGCAGGCGCCAGGCGTACGTGTAGCACCGGCCCTCCTCCGTGCGGGCGTAACTCTCCAGCCCCTTCTTCAACAGCCGGGCGATCGTGCTCTTGCTCGACCCCACCGGGCCGTGCAGCAGCAGGATGCGCTTCTCGGTGCCGTAGCCCTGCGCCGCGCTCTTGAAGAAGTCGACCAGCTGCATCAGCGGCCGCTCCAGCCCGTAGATCGCATCGTGGCCGCTATCCACCGGGTCTGCGAAGAAGTTGTAGCGGATGTAGTCCTGCTTAAAGCTCGTGTACGGCTCCGACCCGTACGACAAGATCATGTCGTACACCCGCTGAAACGCGTTGCGCGCCACCGCAGGCGTCTCACCGGCGATGTCCAGGTACTCCCAGAACGTCCCCTCCCAGTGCTGCTCGCGAAAGCGCGACACGTCCAGCTTGCGGTCGATCAAGCTGGCCAGCGAACTCTTGGTGCTGCTACCTGCGGTGTTGGTCGGCATGCGAACTCCGTTTTGTTTGACTGCGGAGCGCGGCGTGCGGCGTGCGGATTTGGAAGACGCGGGCGCGATAACGCCGGCCGCCTTGCAAATCCGCAATCCGCATTCCGCAATCCGCGCTATTCCAAAGATCGTTGATACCCGTTCGGCGAGGAGAGAGACCCACACACCCGCCGGCGAATCGGTTCGCGGCGACGTGCGGTCGTTCGGAAGGATGGCTGCCCGTCGCGCCGCGCCACCTGTCACAGGTGAACACGGTCGGACCGGTGATCCGACAAGCTCCGAACGGCTTCGACCGGCACGTGCGCCAATCGTCCAAGGGTTCCGATTCGACACGCGGACGCGCACGCTCAGCACGCCGCCCTCGGACACCCGCAACCCGCCCGCCACATCCAACACGCGCAGCCGCGCCGTTCGATGCACCCGTGCGGTTCGAGCCTGGCTCGTTCGGTGGGGTTCGCCGGCCTCGAGTCGACCGGCCCCTAATCAGCCTCGGGCTTGGCCCGGCTGTCCCCCAAAGTGTACCTACCCCCTCGCGCGAAAGTCCATGCTTAAATGCCTTCCCCACCGCCCTTCGAGGATTCGCCCGTCGATCGGATTTACCGCCAAGATCGCCAAGCACGCCAAGGAAGGAAGAACAAAAGCAATTGCCTTCGCACTTCCCGCCTTGGCGCTCTTGGCCCCTTGGCGTTCTTGGCGCGCAACAAAAAGGGGCGCGCCACACAGGCCGCGCCCCAATCTTCACTTCAGACTTCAGACTTCACTCACGCCGCGATCTTCGCCGGCTGCGCCGCGCCGCCGGCGCCGCCCGCGGCGCCGACGCTCATCGTCGTCATCGCGCCGCCGTTCACGCCGAAGTTCACGACGAACTCCGCCGCGTCGCCCACGCCGGTCGTGCGCACGCCCT